>JAUJLY010000093.1 GCA_030447145.1 Thermomicrobiales bacterium | reverse complement strand
AAGGCAGGGCGAAGGTGGAGCTCCATGATGCTTTCGGCGGTGTGTGTCCACCCGACCGGAATGACTTCAACTGGCAGTGGCATGCGGGTTCCCAGACGCCGGACCAGTTTTTCGTCGGTGGCGATGATGAGATAGCGGTCTGCACGTCGGGCGACCAGTTTTTCGAAGAGCAGTGCGCCACCACGACCCTTGACGAGGTCGAGAGCGGGATCAATTTCGTCCGCGCCATCGATGCAGAGATCGAGCCGATCGATGTCGGAGAGTTTGCGCACCGGAATGCCGAGTGACGACGCTTGTTCCGCAGTGTATTTCGATGTCGCGACAGCACTACACGCTAGCCCGTCTTTGACGCGATCACCGAGGGCATTGATCATCGCCTCCGCAGTGGTGCCGGTGCCGAGGCCAACCAGCATGCCGTCCTGTATGCGTCCGGCGGCTTCGATCCCCAGTCGGGTGAGGCCATCCGCATTATCCATGGGAGCGCTCCAGTTTGGCCGCGGCTGCATCGTCCACGAGCCAGAGCAGAACTCCGCTTTCTGGCCGAATCACCTGTGAGGGCAGGAGATCTGGCTGCTCTTCACCGTCCAGTACCTGGTGCAGCGTTTCTGCCTTGCCGGCCCCGCCGACGAGAAACACGACCTTGCTGGCCGCATTGGCAAGCGCGGGCCCGAAGGTCAGGCGCGTTGCTTCGAGCTTCTCCACCCAGTGAGCAAGGGTTAGGGAGTGAGTATCCCGGATCGCCTTTGTGCCGGGGAAGAGTGAGAGCGTATGCCCGTCATCGCCCATGCCTAGGAAGACGAGATCGAAGACGGGAACGCTGTCTTCGACACCGCTGATCTCCCGGATCATGCGGGTATAGCGTTCGGCGGAGAGGGCGGGATCGAGATCAGCGTCAGTCCCCCACGGGTGAACGTTCTCATCCGGGATGGGCACTCGGGAGAGAAAGGTGCGCATTGCCTCACCGGCATTACTTTGGGAGTCCTCGAGTGGAACCCAACGCTCATCGCCCCAGTAGATCTGGAGGTAATTCCAGTGAACGCGACCCACGTAGTCCTGGGAAGCAAGTAACCCGCCCATCTTTTTCGGAGTGGAACCGCCGGAGAGGGCGATGAGCGCCTGGCGAGATTCCGCTACGGCCTCCGCGGAGGTGGATGCGAGCGTCTCTGCGGCGAGACGCGCCAGCGCCTCGCTGTCCGGTACCACGATGACGGTTCCCCGCTCCGCATAGTCGATCGTTCGTTGTTGGTCACTCATTGGCTCTCCAGTGGGGTCAATGTCGCGCCCTCGTCGGTCCTATGGCAGCATACGGGTTGCAAAGCGGATCGCGTCCTCGAGGATGGAATCCGGGCCGAAGCGCTGGAGTTCCTCTCCAAGCATTTCGACGCTGCTAAGCCACCGCGCATAAACCACGCGGCTCACATACGGCGCGTTGGCAGTTTCAGAGCTTGTGATCAGGTCGTCCTTATCGGTGCGCATCACCCGGAAAACGCCTTCATGGTCATCGATCGAGACAATCTCCACACTGCGGAGGGAGAAGCGTGACTCGATGCTTTGGTCGGGCGAAAGCCGAACCTGAACATGACGCACCTTGCTGCCATTGTTGACGGATCGGAGGGGTGCCGTCCAGCCGCCTGACTTACGACGCTCCAGTGGCTCAAGGATTTCCCAATTGAGCCGGCTTGCCAGCCACCCGACCGTGAGGAGCGCGGCTGCCAAACCTGATCCGCGGTCCTCTCGGCTGGGCGCATAGGTGATGTTCACCTGGGCAATCGTCTCGAGGGCGGGCTGGACCTCCTGGGGGTCGAAGAACTGGGCAACAAGTTGCCGCCACGGCTGGAGACGGAGCCACGTGAAGTCACCCACCGAAGGGTCATCCTCATCGTCGAGCAGCGTTCGAAGCTGGGCCAGTGCTCTCGCATCATTTCCAAGCTGGGCGCTGTCCACGATCAGCCGGTCGACGATCTCCACCAGATCCTGAAAGACGGGGCTGTTCGCGAAATCGCCGCTTGGCCACCAAAGGAAGGTGGGCAGCTCGGAAATCATCAACGGCGAGACGAGGCTGGCCAGGTGACCGGCGACTTTCGGATCCGGCGAGATGGTTATCGTCTCGAAGCGCAGTGTGGGCGAGTCACTACCTTTGTTGCGGGCCTCGCTCAGCTGCACGCGAACGTGCCACGTATGCTTACGATCCGCGCACCCATCCGTGTTGAAGATCACGGTGCGCGAGGGGAGGAAATCGCGCAGTTGCGAGACCGACTCCGTAATCAGCTCCGCGTAGTCCGCGTTCTCGGCCACCGCGATCAGGTTGAGGGTATTCGCCCGCATCAGCCCTCCGCCTCCGGGGACGGATTCCGCGATCATCTCCCCCGGAGCCTGACCCCCATGCCGGGGACCGCCCACCTCGGTCCAGAGGCGGGTCAGCTCGTCATGGATAGCGCCGGTATCCAGGGTATCGGTCTCCCAGTAGGACTCCAGCACCGGATTGGTTTCAAAGACCTGTGACATGTTCCAGCCTCGGTTCTCACGCTGCTTGGTTCTAGTCCGCGGATAATCCGTGTAGCTCGGTGGCGCGATCCGTCGAAGGACCGTAGAAGCCGGATGGAGCGGTATGCCCGCTCTCTATGGTCGCCGCCATTCCCGGCTCTCGCGGCGCAGCATCGCATCCGCCCGGCTCGGTCCCCAGGTGCCTGACTCGTAGGGATAGATCGGTTGGCCGTCCTCGTCCCAGCCGTCCATGATCGGCTGCATCAGCGCCCAGGCAGTTTCCACCTCATCTCGGCGGGCAAAGAGCGTGGGGTCACCAAGCATGGCGTCGAGCAACAGGCGTTCGTAGGCGTCCGGTCCGGCCTCGCCAAATGCGGAGCCGTAGAGGAAATCCATGCGAACGGGACGCAGCTGCGTGGACGGGCCCGGAACCTTCGCCGCGAACTTCAGTGCGATACCTTCGTCCGGTTGGATGCGCATCGTGATGACGTTGGGCGAGAGGTCGAGGTGGCCCACTGACTGGAACATGAGATGGGGCACCTGCTTGAACTCGACCGCAATTTCCGTCACTCGCCGGGGGAGACGCTTGCCGGTGCGGAGATAGAATGGAACGCCGGCCCATCGCCAGTTGTCGATCCCGAGCTCAAGGGCGACATAGGTCTCGGTCCGCGAGCCGGGACGGACACCCTTCTCATCCCGGTACGCCTCGACCTCGCGGCCGCCTACATACCCGGCCTCATACTGACCGCGGACCGTTTTGGCGGCGACTCCGTCTCCCGCAGGTGGCACAACGGCACGGAGAACCTTCACTTTTTCGTCGCGGAGCGCGTTGCCGTTGAAGAGCGCAGGCGGCTCCATCGCGATCACGGCAAGGAGTTGCAGGATATGGCTCTGCACCATATCCCGTAGCGCCCCGGAATCTTCGTAGTACCCGCCGCGGCCTTCCACCCCGATTGATTCAGCTACCGTAATCTGGACGTGGTCGACGTACTGCCGATTCCAGACCGGCTCGAAGAGCGTGTTGGCGAACCGGAAGGCGAGGACATTCTGGACGGTCTCTTTACCCAGATAGTGATCGATACGGTAGATTTGCCGCTCCGAGAAGACGGCACCAATCTGTGCGTTAAGTGCGCGGGCGCTCTCCACATCGCGGCCGAACGGTTTTTCAACGACGATCCGGTTCCAGTTATCGGGCCGGTTGTAATAGATGTCCTGCCGGTGGGCGATGTCCGACGCGCCAAGGTGCCTGATGATGGGCGCGTAGAATTTCGGCGAGGTTGCCAGGTAGAAGAGGCGATTGCCGTGTGCCCGGCGTTCCTCGTCGATGGTTTCCAGCCGGGTCTTCAGGTCGGTATAGGTAGCTTCATCTTCGAAACTGCCCTTCACGTAGAAGAGACCCTGAGCGAAAAGCTCCCAGGTTTCGTCCGTCACCGGTGCGCCAGCACCCTCTTCGGCCGCCTTGCGCATCTCGGCGCGGAAGATTTCGTCGTTCCAGTCGCGGTGCGAGACGCCAACAATGGAGAACCCCTCCGGCAGCGGATGTCCGACGGCCAGGTCGTAGAGCGAGGGCATCAGCTTCCGCGCGGTGAGGTCGCCGCTCACGCCGAAAATAACCATGACGCAGGGTGCGGGAACCCGCTCAAGCCGCAGACCGGTGCTCAGGGGATTGGTGTTTTGTTGCGCCTGCCGGTCAACAAGATCGAACTGATGGCCGACGTGGTCGACATCGGTGGGACCGGCACTGCTATCTGTAGCGAAATCGTAAAGCGCGCCGTTAGCGGAACGCCTGTTCTGTCGTGACATCCTGAGACCTGCCCAACCCGCAGCACGTGCGGTTAATGTTTATCTCTTGATAATCAGTCTCACCCGACTGATTAACCTCCCGGCGGGGCCCGTACCGGCAAAAGGAATGTATTGATTTCTGGCGTGACGCGGTGCCTGGTGACGACGCCATACGCAGTTTGCGGTATCGACTCTACGAGAGTCACGCCAGGCGCGTGACTGGGTGGGCCCGGGCGGCCAGCATCGCGGTGTCCCTCAGGCCCCTCTGGCCGACAACCATACAGCGCGAACACTGTGCCGCCGCTTCAGACTCCGACCTGCATCCATTCTGTATGGAAGATACCTTCACGGTCGGTGCGCTCGTATGTGTGCGCGCCGAAGTAATCCCGGAGGCCCTGAATCAGGTTCGCGGGCAGCAAAGGTTGCCGGTATGTGTCGATATAGCTGATCGCTGCATTCATTGCCGAGGACGGGATGCCAAAGCCAATCGCTGTGTGAATCACCTCACGTAATTGTGGACTGCCGGAGTTCACCTGTTCAACAAAATAGGGCGCCAGCATCAGATTGGCGAGCTGTGGGTTCGTCTTGAACGCCTGCATGATGGGATTGAGCAGCTCGGCCCGGATGATACAGCCTCCCGTCCAGATCCTTGCGATCTCCGAGAGGTCTAGATCCCAGTTATACGTCTCAGATGCCGTGGCCAGCAACGCCATGCCCTGGGCATACGATGTGATCTTCGCTACGTAGAGGGCGTTCTCCAGTGCGTCGATGAGTTGTTGCTTGTCAGGGGTAGGAGGAAAAGGCATGCCCTCCGACCCCGGCCCCTTAATGACCTTGCTTGCTTCCAGTCGTCGGCTCTTGAACGACGAGAGACTGCGGGCAATGACAGCAGCGTCGATAACGGGGATGGGAGTGCCGAGCTCGTAGGAGTTCTGGCTCGTCCATCGACCGGTGCCCTTTTGGGCAGCCTGATCGGCGATGACATTCACCAGGGGCTCTTCAGTGAGCGGGTCAACGTACTTGAGCACCTTGCCGGTAATCTCCACGAGGAAGGATTCCAGCTTGCCCTCGTTCCAGCGATCGAACACTTCACCGATCTCAGCGGCCGTCATCCCCAGAGAGCGGCGCATCACGTCATACGTCTCGGCGATCAACTGCATATCGCCGTATTCAATGCCGTTGTGGATCATCTTCACGTAGTGACCGGAGCCACCCGGACCAATGTGGGTGACACATGGTCCGCTTGCCGATTTCGCCGCGATGGCGGTGAGCATCGGCTCAAGTTCAACCCAGGCTTCATTCGGTCCACCGGGCATCAGGCTTGGGCCCCAGAGAGCCCCTTCCTCACCACCGGAGACGCCCATGCCTATGAAGTGGAAGCCCTTGTCAGCCACCTCGTGGGAGCGTCGTTCGGTATCGGTGAAGAGCGAGTTGCCACCGTCGATCAGGATGTCACCGGGTTCAAGGTACGGGGCCAGCTCGGCGATGACGGCATCGACCGGCGGTCCCGCCTTCACCATAAGCAGGATTCGACGAGGACGCTCAAGTGCGCCGACGAACTCCTCGATGGTGAACGTGCCGAGGATATCGGTTCCCATGGCCCGCTTCGCGAGGAACTCCTCGGTACGCGCCGCGGTGCGATTGTAGACCGCTGGAGCAAATCCGTTGCGCTCGATGTTGAGTGCGAGGTTTTCGCCCATGACGGCCAAACCCACCACGCCGACATGGCGTTCACCAGATTGCACTGTGCTCATAGCTGCCTAGCCCTCGCTATCTGTGTTGATACCGCGGATCGACTGGACCGGAGAGACTTGGGGAGCTCCGGAACGCTCTCGACGAACACCCGGCACCGGCGGTCTGCCGGTGCCGGGTCCTGCTCTAGGCCTCGATCAGGCTTCGCTTGCCTTCAACGCCCGCAAGGAGCTCGTCGTAGGAGGACATGAAGGTCTCGATGCCCTCTTCCTCGAGCTGCTTTGTGATCTCATCAATATCCAGGCCGACCTTGTGAAGGTCATCAAGCACCTTGTGGGCCGCGGCATAGTCGGAATCGACCGTGCGCTTCACCGTGCCGTGATCCAGGAAGGCCGCAATGGTCTTCGGCGGTGCGGTGTTGACGGTATGCGGGCCGATCAGGGAATCGACGTACAGGACATCGCTGTACTGCGGGTTCTTCGTCCCGGTGGAAGCCCACAGCGGTCGTTGCACCATAGCACCGGCATCCGCCAGTGGCATGAACTCATCGGAGCCGAAGAGCTCCTCGAACTTCTCGTATGCCATGACAGCGTTTGCCACGGCAACCTTGCCCTTCAGGCTTCGGATCAACTCCGGGTCGCCGTCACCCGAGGCAAGCTTCTCGTCCAGCAGCTTGTCCGCAAGCGTGTCGACGCGGCTGACGAAGAATGACGCGACCGAGGCAAGGCTCTCGATATGGAGGCCGTTCTCATGACGCTTGGCCAAAGCCTCGATATAGGCGCGAGCCACCCGCTCGTAGTTTGCGATCGAGAAGAGTAGGGTGATGTTGATGTTGATACCCTCGGTCAGCAGGGTACGGATCGCCGAAACCCCTTCATCGGTGCCCGGCACCTTCACCATGAGATTGGGCCGATCGATCGCATTCCAGAGGACCCGGGCGTTCTCCAGCGTACCCTCGGCGTCGCGGGCGAGGCTGGGAAGCACCTCGATGGATACATAGCCATCCTCGCCCCCGGTCTCGTCGTAGAGCGGGCGGAAGATGTCGCACGCGTCCTGGATGTCCTTCACTGCCACGGTCTGGAAGACCTCTGCCGGCTGCATGCCCTGCTTGAGAAGATTCGCGATTTCCTCGTCGTAGACTTCGCCAGCAGCGATTGCTTTCTGGAAGATCGTCGGGTTCGAGGTGACGCCGCGAATCCCGATCTCCTCAATGCTCCTCTGGAGCTCGTCATCCTGGATCATCTGGCGGCTGATGTCGTCCTGCCAGATGCTCTGGCCCTCCTTCACCAACTGCTTGACCTTGTTCTCTGTCACCGATCGCTCAATGTCTTCGGCCTCTGCAATCAGCTGCTCATGTTCGTTCTGTACCATGGTCTTCCCGATGCCTTTCCACAGCCGGAGCTGTCTGGTACCACAACGTTAGTCGGTCGCGGGAAAGCGGAACAGCACCTCCCCGCCAGTACGGGCTAGGAGTGTCCCTCCGAGCCCGATGGTCTCTTGCCAGCCGCATGACCCTCCTCGAAGTCCTTGTCAAGCTCGGCGGCAAGATCAGCGTTGCCGAGGAGACGCAGAGCAGTTGCCGCGACGTGCTCAGCCGTGAAGCCGAAGAATTTGAGGACATCCTTGCCGTTACCGGATGCGCCGTAGCTCTCCATGCCGACATGGGCGCCGTTCGCGCCGGTGTACCTGGCCCAGCCCATCGTCGTGCCGGCCTCGACAGAAACGCGAGGCGCACCATTCGGGCCCAGCACGGACGCCTTGTAGGCCTCATCCTGCTGGTCGAAGAGCTCCCAGCTCGGCATGGAGACGACACGCGCAGTCGCCGCGTGTTCCGCAAGCAGATCGCGCGCGAGCAACGAGAGTTCGACCTCGGACCCTGTTGCCAGGAGCGTGACATCCGCGTTGTCCTCGCCGGCGAGGACGTAGGCACCCTTGCTGACATCGCCCTTCGCTCCGGAGCGGTCAAGGATCGCCAGGTCCTGGCGGGAAAGAACGAGGACCGATGCTGTCCCGCTCCGGAGCGCAACGCGCCATGCCTCAACGGTCTCATTGGCGTCTGCTGGGCGGAGGACCGTGAGTCCCGGGATCATCCGCAGGGACATTGTGTGCTCGACCGGCTCATGTGTCGGGCCGTCCTCGCCGACGGCAATGCTGTCGTGGGTGAAGACGAAGATCGACTTGAGGTGGCTCAGGGCAGCGAGGCGGATCGAGGGCCGGCAGTAGTCGGAGAAGACGAGGAAGGTCGACCCGAACGGGATCACGCCTCCGTGTGCCGCCATGCCGTTAACGATTCCGGCCATGCCGTGTTCGCGGATACCGAAGTGGATGTTGCGACCGGCGTAGCCCCAGCCGCCGCCCGCAGAACCCTGCGTCTCCATGTCGTTGAGCAAGGAGGGGCCAAAGTCCCCACCGTTCTTCATCGCCGTGTTGGTCGACGGATTGAGGTCGGCGGAACCACCGATGAATGTTGGCAACTTTTCGAAGAAGGCGTTGATCGTCTCCCCGGATGCCTTACGGGTCGCCATCGCCTTGTCCCCGGGCTGCCAGCTGGGCAGATCGGCATCCCAGCCATCCGGCAGCTCGCCAGCCATGGCTCGCTCGAACTCGGCAGCTTCGTCCGGGTACTCCGCCCTGTAGGCGTCAAACGCCTGCGACCACTCCTCCTCTGCGCGCTTGCCCTCGTCGATGGCTTGGCGGAAGTGATTCAGCGCCTCGTCCGGCACGTAGAACGCCGGCTCCGTCGGGAT
>JAUJLY010000092.1 GCA_030447145.1 Thermomicrobiales bacterium | reverse complement strand
AAAGCCGATCTCCTCGGCGATCTTCGCCTCGACGCCCTCCGGGTTCCGCTCCCACTCGCGACGTAGCACCAGCAGCCACGGCAGCTGGGGGATTCCCGCCTGGGCCATGACGACCTTGGTCATGGCCTTGTCCATCGCCGTCGCCGAGCCAAGCACGCCGCTTCCCACATAGGGAAGCCCTGCGAGCTCAAGCATGCCCTGGATCGTTCCATCCTCGCCCATCGGCCCGTGGAGCGCGGGAAAGAAAACGTCCACCGAATCCGTAACGCCAACCGGTATCAACGCCTCGGCCCCAACAACCGGAACAATTGAGCGCTCACCGGTCGGCTCCACCTTCTGCTCGCCCTCACCGAGATGGAACATCGGCGAGACCTCAATCAGGGCCGCCATGGGGTCTTCTCCGGCGATCCAGCGTCCTTCCCGGGTAATCCCCATTGGGACGACCTCGTAACGATCCGGATCAAGAGCAACCATAATCGTTCGGGCTGAGCGTAACGAGACATCATGCTCATCGGACCGTCCGCCGAAAACGACCGCGACGCGGATCTTCTTGCTTGGGGGATCGCTGGGACTCATGCAGGAAACGTCCTTCAGGTATTACCGGTCGTCGCGATATTCGTCAGTCGGTGTGCTCGCCGATGCGCTCGACCATCAACGGTCCGACTCTTGTAATCGTCCCTGCGCCAAGCGTCATGACCACATCGCCTGGCTCGAGGATCTCCAGCACCCTCTGGGCAGCCTCTTCGGGCTCCCCTACGAGGTAAACCGGCTTCCGGATCAGTGAACCAAGGTGTGTGCTGGAGATGTAATGAGTATTCACTTCGCCGACCCCGTAGATCTCAAGCAAGACGATGATGTCAGCCTGCTCAAGTGACTCGGCGAACTCCTTCATGAGGGCATGGGTCCGCGAGTAAGTATGGGGCTGATGGACCGCGATCACCCGGCGTCCCGGATAACTATCCCGCGCGGCCTCCAGTACGGCCATAATCTCCTCGGGGTGGTGCGCATAGTCGTCGATGACATCGGCGGCGCCGACAACGCCCTTGTGCTCGAACCGGCGCCCGATGCCCGTGTAGGCGCCAAGCGCCTTGGCTGCTGCATTGACACCGAATCCGAACGCATGGAGTGCCGCCAACGCTGCGACGGCATTCCGCGCGTTATGCCGTCCCGGTACCGCCAGTTTCAAGGAGTGGGATTTCCCCTGCGGATCCAGGAGAGACCAACCGCCTCCCGAACGCGTCAGCCGCCAGTCGGCTCCATCCGTTTCCCCGAATGTCTGCACCGTCAGGTCGTCCCGTCCCAGGTCTCGAACCGAAACGAGAAGACGTTGCGCCCCCACGTCGTCACCAGCGATGATCAGCGTTCCGTCAGGCTTGATATTGCGGACAAACCCCAGGAACGCCCCATCGTAGGCATCCTGGTCGTCATAAATGTCTGGGTGATCAAAGGCGACCGAGGTGATAATGGCGACATCCGGGAAAAGCCCATGGAACGAACGATCAAACTCGTCGGCCTCAACCACTATGTGGTGACCATCGCCCGGCTCTGCATTTGTTCCCGTCGCAGCGAGGATCGCGCCAACCGCGAATGTCGGGTCAGCCCCAAGCTCGCGCAACGCAACAGACAGCATACCTGACGTCGTGGACTTACCATGCGACCCGGCCACGCAAACAGATCGCCTCGTGTTCGCGACCATGCCCAGCAAATCGCCCCGCTTCACGATCCTCGCGTCGGCCTTCTCGGCCGCATCAAGCTCTGTTTTCGCATTGGCGGCCGCCCGCTTGTTGGTAACCACCACATCCGCGAGACCGGCGAATGTCGGATCGTCGTGCCCTATAACGACCGGGATGCCTTGTGCCCGCAACGACGCAATCTGGGCAGAATCGGCGGCGTCAGACCCGGTGACCTTGTAGCCCCAGATGCTCAGGATCCGGGCAAGGCCGCTCATCCCGATGCCGCCAATACCGATGAAGTGGAACGTTGCCGGTGCCGCCGGAAGCGTCTCAAAAGTACGGCTTGCTGTCACGCTCACATCCTCAGACATGCATCCGGTCCTTCATCTCCCTGTCCAGCCCGGGCTGCATCAGTGCGAGGACAGCTGAACGGAACTGCTCACCCCGGTCGAATTCGTTGCGGAACATGCCGAAGCTGGCGCAGCTTGGCGTCAACGTGACCACATCCCCCGCTTTCGCCTCACGTATCGCGGCGGCGAAGGCAGTACCCATATCTGGGAACGGTCCCTCGTAGGGAACAGCGCGCGCCTCCAGCAAGCGCATAAGCTCGGGTGTAGCCGAACCATCGAGCAGGACAACACGGGGGCTTCGATGAGCGATCTCGTTCGCGAACGGTGCAAGATCTGTCTTCTTGTCGGCTCCCCCAGCAATCAGATGAACCCGCTTGGCACGATCGCTCAGTACACGCAGGCCGGCTATTGCCGCTGCCGGCGCTGAAGCCGCAGTATCGTTGATGTACAGCACTCCATCGATGGTGGCAACCTCCTCCATCCGGTTGGGTACGCCGCTGAACGATTCAAGCCCGGTGCGGATTGCCTCGATTGGTGCTCCATACGCCGCCGCCGCCGCCATAGCCGCGAGTGCATTGCGAACGCCGTGCTCGCCGCTCAGCTGTAGTTGGCTTGGTCGGGGGACCCGCTTCTCACCAGTTCCCTGCCGCAGGACGAGCTCATCACCCGTGAGCCATGCGCCGTCAATGCCAGGATCGGAGAGCCCGAAGGGCAAGAGCCGCGATGAAGTTTCCTCAACCATCCTCGCGCACTCCGGATCGTCGTAGTTGTAGACCACGATGGCATCCGACCCACCATGATGGCCAATCGTTCGCTTCATCCCGGCGTACTCCTCAAAGCCGTTGTAGCTGTCGAGATGATCCTCCGAGATGTTCGTAAGCACGGCGACCGCCGGACCGAGCTGATGCTCGTCCAGCGCCTCAAGCTGCCAGCTGGAGAGTTCAATCACCACGGGCTGGTCGGGCTCGATGTCGTCAACCAGCGCCAGCGCCGAGATTCCCATGTTTCCCGCGAGTATTGTCTCCGCCTTCCAAGCCCGAAGCATGTTCGAGCACAGCGTCGAAACGCTCGTCTTCCCCTTTGTGCCGGTGATGCCCAGGATCGGTGCCCTGCAGGCCCGGAAGAAGAGCGACATCTCCATTTCGACGGCCAAACCCGACTCTCGCGCGAGTGCCAGGTACGAATTGGTACGGCGCACTCCTGGGTTGCGCACCACGACATCGGCATTGACCTTCGTGAAATCGGCCTCGTCATGCCCGCCGAGATGGTAGGTGATCGGCAGATCGGTCAGCAGATCGATCGACGCTTGGAGATCCGAGGCATCACGCATATCGGTCACAGTGACAATGCCGCCATGCCGGGCCAGGTATTGCGCAACACCAACGCCTCCACCCAGGATACCGAGGCCCATGACCGTATAGCGAGTACCTGCGATGTGATCACTCATTGGCTGCGTCAACCGTCGTTACAAGAGAGCAAGGGCACATCCGAGCAGCCCCGCCATCATGCCCATAAGCCAAAAGCGCAGAGCGACCTGGGTCTCGGACCAACCGAGACGTTCAAAATGGTGATGGAGTGGCGTCATGCGGAAGATTCGTTTGCCCTCGCCGGTCTTCTTTCGCGTGTACTTAAACCAGGATGTCTGAATCATGACTGAGACCGTCTCGCCAACGAACACCGCGCCTACAATCGGCAGTAAAAGCCACTGCCCCGTCATAAATGCAGCCACTGCCAGAGATGCACCAAGTGCAAGCGATCCGGAGTCTCCCATAATGACCTGCGCCGGGTAGGCGTTGAACCACAGGAAACCCATCAGCGCGCCAGCCATGATGAAACAGAACGTCACCACGCCCGTCTGGCCTTGCAGATAGGCAATGATCCCGTAGGCGACGAACGCGATCGCGGAAGTCCCGGCCGCAAGGGTGTCCAGGCCATCCGTCAGGTTGACGGCGTTAGCCATGCCAACGACGGCGAACGCAGCAATCGGAACATAGAGCCAGCCAATATCGAACTGACCTACAAGCGGAATATACATATTAGTCAGGCCGAGCCCCCAGGGATCGGGTAAATGCATGACAAATGCCGCGCTCGTTCCAATCAGGAAGAGCCATGCCATCTTGACGCGCCCGGCCATGCCCTCTTCCTGACCTGGTTTCGTGACACCAACGATCGTCATCATGTCGTCGATGGCACCAAGCACGGCGGTTGCGATGAGCACCACAATCGGCAGGAGCATTGATTCCCGCCCAATCATGTTGAACACAAGCGTCAGCACCACCACCGTGATGACAACCATCAGGCCGCCCATAGTTGGCGTACCCGATTTACCGAGATGCAGCTCGAGCTCCAACCGGATCTTCTTGCCAATCTTCTTCTGACGGAGACCCGTGATAAAGGGCCGGCCGAAGATGATGGTGATCACGAAGGCGAGCGCGGCCAGCGCCAGCGAGACGGCCATGTTCTCGCCACCATCCTCGGGCATAACCGGATCGAGTTGCAGCAATGGCAGCGCGCCAAACACGAGATCGTTCATGCCAGCGAACCGCCTTTGGCGATGTCTGCCGCATCAGCGCGGATCTCCCCGACAATCGCATCCATGTGCAGCCCGCGGGCACCCTTGAGCAGCGCGATATCACCCTCGCCGAGCTCATGACGAAGGAACTCAGTGAGTTCTTCTCGCTGATCGAGGCCGAACGCGTGAACCTCCAGCGGCCGTCCTTCCGGGCGCTCGACACCCTGTACTTCCTCCAGCGCCACGCGAGCGAGATCGCCAAAGGTGACAAGCACATCGGCAACATCACCCGCTCGGCCCCCAACTACGCGATGTTCCTCCTCCGAGACATGTCCGAGCTCGCGCATATCTCCGAGGACTGCGATCTTGCGTTTGGCAGGAACCTGTTCCAGCAGGCTTAGCGCGGCCAACATGGAAGGCGTGCTGGCGTTATAGGTGTCGTCGATCAACTGCGAGCCGTTCGGCCCGGGCACGAAGAGCAGGCGAACCTGGATAGCGGGGTCCTGCAATCCAACCAGGATTTCCGAGACATGCATACCGAAGCCATGGCCAACGGCAAGCGCCACCAGGGCGATCTGAACGCCCGGCCCTCCCACGAACGGCACCTTCAGGAATGTCCTCTCGCCATCGATCTCGACCCAGAAGGTCGTCCCCTTGAGCCCCTCAGACTTCACATCATACGCCCGGACATCGGCGGGGTCCTGGAGCCCATATGTAATCACCCGACCTTTTGCGGCGGCGATCATGCTGCGCACCCGGGGATCATCCCCGTTCAACACAACGAGGCCGTCTTCCGGGATTGCCTCGACCAATTCCTGCTTGGTCTGCGCAATCGCCTCTATCGTCCCCATCCGCTCAAGGTGCACCGGATACACATTCGTCACGACGCCAACATCGGGCCTGGCAATGCTGGCGAGCAGGGTAAGCTCTCCAAAGGCGTAGGCTCCTCCCATCTCCAGCACGATCACCTCGGCGTCATCCGGGCAATCAAGCAAGGAGAGCGGCAAGCCGATCTCGTTATTGAAGTTCCCCGGGCTCTTGTAGACGCGAAAGCGTTGGCCAAGGACCGCCGCGGTGGATTCCTTGGCGCTGGTCTTTCCGACGCTGCCCGTGATACCCACCACCCGGACATTCAGCTTGTTGCGGCGCCATGCCGCCCACCTTTGCAGTGCAGCCACCGGTTCATCAACAAGAATCAGCGGGACGCCGATATCAGGATGCTGCTGTGCCCACTCTCGTGACACGATCGCGCTAGATGCCCCGTTCTGGGCAGCCTTCTCCACAAAGATGTGCCCGTCATGGGTCTCACCCTTCACGGCGATGAAGACATCCCCCCTCTTCACCTGCCTCGAATCCCGCTCCAGCGAGAGAAAGACCGGCTTCGTGGGTAGAGCCGTGGAATACTCCCCACCAGTTCCCGCCAGGATGTCGCGTAACTCGTATCGTCTCATGTGGTCGATCTCATCATTGTCGTTGTCTCAGGGACAGGAAGCCGCTCGGCAATTCGCATGATCGCGGACCGGCTCCGGGGATTCGTACTAATTTCCGAAGGATCAGGTTTCACTGGTTTGCCGATCCGCCGTAGGCGAGGAGTATGATCGCACGTGCAGACCGGCTGCTCCGGGGGACAAATGCATGTCGCGGATTCACGCGCGATGAACTGCTTGACCAGCCGATCTTCAAGCGAGTGGAAGGCGATTACGACCAGGCGTCCCCCCGGCTTCAAGAGTGCCACTGCAACCGCAAGCACGTGCCCCAGTGCCGTCAGCTCATCGTTGACAGCGATGCGAAGCGCCTGGAAGGTCTTCGTCGCCGGATGGATCGCCTTGCCTCGACGACCGCCGACGGTCCGCTCCACCAACGCCGCGAGATCCGTGGTGGTCTCGATCGGCGCCGTCTCCCGCCTGGCAATGATCTCCCTCGCGATACGACGGGAGTTCGATTCCTCGCCATAGTGCCAAAGCAAGTGCGCCAGACCGTCCGTGTCGAGTGTATTCAGGAGATCCGCGGCCGAGGGGCCTTGGGTCGGGTCGAACCGCATGTCGAGTGGCCCATCGAAGCGAAAGGCGAATCCCCGTTCGGCCCGGTCCAGTTGGAACGAAGACAACCCCAGATCAAGCAGAACGCCGTCTACATCGGCGATCTCATGGTCCCGCGCTACCTGTTGCAGGTTCCGGAAATTGGCATGCACCGGCCTGACACCCGATCCCAGCGGCAAGTGGGCCAACTGTTGGGCTCTGGCGATGGCATCCGGATCGGCATCGATAGCGTACAGCGATGCGTTCCCGGTAAGCCGCTCAAGCAGCATTGATGAGTGCCCGCCGCCGCCAAACGTGCCATCGATATACGTGCCGCCGGACTTGGGGTTCAAGGCTTCGACAGCTTCCTTCAGGAGAACCGTGACATGTCCGTCCGGAAGCGATGGCACCTGACTTTGTGGTTCCATATGCAACTCCGGAACATGTCATGGACTATGTCGTCCAACCATGGGGATGCTACCGCATTCCGATGCCAGGCCGAGGCGGCCGTCGCCTCGGCCTGGTTACTCCGCGTCCTCGATCGTGGCAATTACCCCGCTTATTTGGACAGTCGTACCGGCCACTACGTTAAGTGCGGAGATGATCCCATCCCGATGCGCGGTCATCTCGTTCTCCATCTTCATCGCTTCAACGACGCAGACGAGATCACCGCGGGCGACAGCCTGGCCCTCCTCGACGGCCACCCTTAACACAGTCCCCTGGATTGGGCTGACGAGTTCATTGCCACTTCCCGCACCTCCACTTCCCGATGTGGGAGCGCCCGGTCTCTGCATCCTGCCCGATTGCCTTCTTGACCCGCCGTTGGTCGGCAGTCCGGAGACGGCAACATCGAACCGTCGACCGCTGACTTCGACGACCAGCGCCAGGCTTGGAGAACTGGGTGTTCGCTCGTCTGCGGTTGGCATATCGAGCGGCGGATATCCCTCCAGCACTTCGGGATGATTCGCTAGAAATGTTGTGAACGTTTCCCCGGCGAGAAAGGCTTCGTGCTCCAGCATTCGCTTGTGAAACAGAATCGTCGTTGGTACGCCCTCGATCTGATAGTCCCGCAACGCCCGGTACATGCGGGCTATCGCCTCGTCACGATCACGTCCCCACACGACGAGTTTTGCGATCATCGAGTCGTACGCCGGGAGGATCCGGTCACCTTGCACAAGGGCGCTGTCGACACGGACGCCGAAACCGGCAGGGGGGACGTATCTTGTGAGCGTGCCCATCACGGGCGCAAACTGCCTCGCCGCATCCTCGGCGTTGACACGGCACTCCATCGACCAGCCGTTGGCAGAAATATCCTCGCGAGCAAAGGTGAGCGGCAACCCCATCGCAGTTCGGATTTGCGCCCGAACAATATCGATACCTGTCACCATCTCCGTCACTGTGTGCTCAACCTGAATCCTGGTGTTCATTTCGAGGAAATAAAAGGACCCATCGGCATCCAGCAGATACTCCACGGTGCCGACACCGAGATAATCGACAGCCTTGACCAGCGAGGTTGTCGCCCGCTCGAGGCGCTCTCGTAGCTCCACATCTACGGCGGGCGACGGTGTTTCCTCGATCAGTTTCTGATGCCGACGCTGGATTGAGCACTCCCGCTCCGGAAATGCCAGGACCTCGCCCTGCGCACTCGCAAAGACCTGTACCTCGATATGGCGCGGCTGCTCGATATAGCGCTCGAGATAGACCTCAGGGTTGGAAAAATACCGTTCTGCCTCGCCCCGGCTCCCCTCGAACGCATCTTTCATTTCATCGGCACTGCGCGCCACACGGAACCCGCGTCCCCCGCCGCCGCCCGACGCTTTCACCGCCACTGGATAGCCGTGCGTCTCGGCCCATGACAATGCATCGTCGACCGTCTCGACGGGTTCGGTTGTGCCAGGTACCGGTTCGACACCAGCCGAGCGCGCGATCCGCCGGGCTTCAACCTTGTCGCCCATCACAGCGATTGCATCTGCAGGAGGGCCGATGAAAACCAGGCCCGCATCCTCGACCGCCCGCGCGAAATCGGCGTTCTCCGCCAGGAACCCGTATCCGGGATGCACTGCCTCAGCGCCGGACTTGCGTGCGATCTCCAGGAACGCGTTGATCCGCAGGTAGGGAAGCCCATGACCGTCGGGGATCCGCCAGGCGTCGTCAGCATAGAGCACGTGCTGTGCGTGTTCTTCACCGTCGCCATACACGGCGACGGTGCCGATGCCCATCTCATGGCACGTGCGCATGATGCGCAACGCGATCTCTCCCCGGTTCGCGACCAGAATCCGATTGATCTTGCGCTGGGTCATTCCACAATTCTCTCT
>JAUJLY010000091.1 GCA_030447145.1 Thermomicrobiales bacterium | reverse complement strand
AGATTCGTGCCCACCGTGTACTCGTTCCACTCGAGCTTGGGGAGGTCTGTCAGCTTCAGCGGGTGAGCGGTCGCGGAAAAGCCGACGAGCTCAAGCATGTCTCGTGGATACTTGTTGCGGATCAGCGTGTCGAGCGCCAGTGCCGCGCGCTTAGCCGCATCCCAGCACCCGTTGTGCAGCATGGACCGGCTCATGTCGATCAGCAGTACGGTCGCGGTCGACGTCCGGGCCTCCCGGTCCAGAACCTCGAAGCTGTCCGCGTTGAGCTGAACGGGCGTCCCGGGGCCATTCCGGAACAACCCGTTCATGACGGTGCGGGGAAGATCAAGAGAGAAGGAATCCCCAAACTGCCAGGGAGATGACGTTTCCACCAGCTCGCCCTGTTTTCCCTGCTGCCGGATGTCATGATCCCCGAGACCGTGTTGCTTGAGCGACGAGAAGATATCCGCCAGGGCGTGCTCCCCGATCCGCCGGATGGCCCGCGGCGTAAGCTCAAGTCCTTTGGAGGTGGAGTCCGCCAACCCGGAATCGACCAGTTGCTGCTCCAGGCCTTTCCACTCGTTCAGCCATTCTGCATCTTCCTCGGACAGCACCTGTTCCAGCAGCGCGGGTTCGAGACCCTGAAGGTCCTTGAGACCGGACACGTCCCTGAGACCGGCTTCCACCCGCTCGATCTGGGCCGCCCGCTCCAGCACATTCATAGCCACGTCGAGCGAAACCTGTTCCCCATACCCCGTCGGGTTGGGTTCCATTCCCGATCCATACACCGGTCCCAGGTTCTGCTGAAGCCGTTGCAACTCCCCGCCGAGGCCCGCCGACTCGATCGCCTGGGCCATCAAGGACTGGACAGCCGCGCGCTGCTCCGGGGAGAGCATGGACATGAGATCGCGTGCGGACGCCATCCGGGACTGAAGCCGCTGCATGAGTTGCTCCATGCTGTCGACCCGGCCACCAAGCATGTGTCCCCAGCGATTGTTCAGCCGCTCAAGATCGGGCTCTTCGCCTCTCCGATGTTGATCGATGGCGTCATTGACATCCTTGAGAAACGCGCCCATCTCCTCCATCGACTGCCCGGGCTCACCGCCTCCTCCGCCTCCGAGGGACCCCATCAGGTTCTGGAACAGCGCATTTCCGACCTGCTGCTGCAATTCCTGGATCAGCGCTTCGAAATCCTGACCGGCCTGGCGGTCGAGGAAGTCGTGCTGCTTGAGCGAGGAGATCTGTCCAGGGGCGTCTGATGGAAGTTGATCGAGAAAGTCGCGCTTCTTGCTCAGGAACTCCTGCAGGCGTTCGCGGTCCTCCCCCGCTTCACCGTCGCCGTTCCGGGCCGCCGCGTCGATCCGGGAATCGACCGTATCGCGCTCCCGATCGATGATGTCTCGCAGGCGCTCCGGGATATCACCGAGCACCGAGTTGAAGTCGAATTGCTCGAGCAGTTGTTCGCGTTGCTGCTTGAGTCGCTCCAGTAAATCCCTCAGTCCTTGCGAATAGCTTCCGTCAGATTGCTGCATCCCCCATCGAAACGCCTTCTGGAGTGCGAGGTCGAGATTCCCGTCCCGCAGCAAGTCTTCGGAAAGCGCATCAAGCACGCTGTTGGCATCTACCGCGAGGTCATCAGTGCCGTCCCATTGGACGTAGGTATGGTGGCCGGAGAGGTCATGCAGCATGGTCGCCTCCTGTGTTCCCTGTCCCGACAACCTCGGGTGTCGATTAGCGGGCGTAGCGCATCGCGCCGTTGTCACGCGACCGCTTCCGGCTGAGCTTGCGTGTCTGATGCAGACCTTCAAGGACGAACTCGATCGCGGAGGCGATGCTCGCGGGCTCCTTGGTATCGACTAGGGCATCGACCGTCGAAGATAGATCATCGACCGCGCTCACCTGATGGATGTAGGAGAATGCATCGGCGCTGTCGGAGGCGGATACACTCAGCCCGTTCTCGAAAGCGGTCAGCAGGGACTCCAGACCGGACGGATCGACGGACCGGACGAAGACCTTCCTCACGGCGTCGCCGATGATCCGATCGAGCACCTGCTCGTCGCGCCCCTCTCCGTAGGTCTCGAATTCGATCTTGCCCATTGTCGAGGGATAGGTCGCGGCAAGATCCGAAATCCGTGGAACGGCGTGAGTCTCCCGCTGGAGGATCGACCGCCGCTGTGCATTCGCAATCACGGCCTCAAGATTGGCGATCGTAGTCCGGACGGACACGCCACTGCGCTGCGAGACGTCCGGAGATCGTCGCGCATGGTGCGACATCTCCGTGATGATCTCGCGCATGAACGCGGGTACGAGCACCTCGATGTCCGGCAGATCGACCTTGGTGCGTTCCTGCTCGGCGATCTCCCCTTCGAGGGACACGGAGTCAGGGTAATGGGTTCGAATTTGGGAGCCGAACCGATCCTTGAGCGGCGTGATGATCCGTCCTCGATTGGTGTAATCCTCGGGGTTCGCTGAGGCGATCATCATCACGTCAAGTGGGATGCGGACCTGGAAGCCCCGGATCTGGATGTCCCGCTCTTCAAGGATGTTCAGCAAGCCGACCTGGATTCGCTCCGCCAAATCGGGCAGCTCGTTCAGGTTGAAGATGCCGCGATGGGTCCGTGGAATCAGCCCGAACGAGATCACGTCCTCGTTGCTCAGATATCGGCCCTCGGCGACCTTGATCGGGTCGACCTCGCCGATCAGGTCCGCCACGGTCGTATCCGGGGTCGCCAGTTTTTCGGAGAACCGACGATCCCGTCCGATCCAGGCGATGGGCGTGTCGTCTCCAAATTCGGCCACCACCTGCCGACCCATCGCCGAGATTGGGGCCAATGGGTCATCGTTGACCTCCGAGCTCGCAACGATCGGAATCTCGGGATCCAGCAGTTGCACGAGGTCCCGTGCCAGTCGCGTCTTGGCCTGGCCGCGCTCTCCCAGAAAAATGATGTCGTGACCGGCGAGGATCGCATTGTACAGCTGGGGCAGGACGGTACCGTCATATCCGCGAATTGTCGGGAACAGCGATCGCTGTTCCCGCAACGCGGTGACGAGATTGCGACGCATTTCCTCCCGGACGGAGACCGGGGCATACCCGGTCTCCCGGAGCTCGCCGAGGGTAGATGGCTTGGGTGTCGTCGACATGGCTGGTTCCTTCCGGGATGAAAGCGGGGAGAGCACGCGCGCTCATGTCGGGATGTCGCATGAGGCGTTCCCGCCGTATGACTCGACCAGTCGGTCGCTCCGGCCCGGTGCTCCTTCCAAGTGTACGTGCCGACCCGCCACCCGGCTTTTCCTCACCCGGCCTTTGGAGTCGGGCGCGACAGACGTTCCAGAAGGAAAGCGGCCGCTTCGGCATAGCCGGAAATGCGGTTCTCCCGCTTCGAGAGTCCATGCCCTTCATCGTCAAAGACTCGAAGCTGCACCGGGCGCCCACGATCCTGCAGTGCCTGAACGATCTGCTCGGCCTCGAACAGGGGCACCCGGGGATCGTTGCGGCCATGAATGACCATCAGCGGTGCGCTGATCTGATCCACGTGGTTCAGCGGGGAAATCCGTTCGAGCAGTTCCCGGTCCTGATCCAGGAAGCCGTATTCCTGCGATCGATGCGTTCTGCGCCAGGGACCCGTGCGTTCGAGAAAGGACACGAAGTTAGCAATGCCCACAATGTCAACTGCCGCGGACCACAGGTGTGGATGAAAGCACAGGGCCGCGAGCGTCATGTAACCGCCATAGCTCTGTCCCATGATACCGATCCGGTCGCCGATCACGTCGTCCCGCTGCCGGAGCCAGTCCACCGCGGCAGCCCCGTCCTTGACGGCATCGAGTCGCAAGTCCTTGTCGTCGAGGTGACTGTATTCCTTGCCGTATCCGGTGCTGCCGCGGACGTTCAGGGACAGGACGGAGATACCAAGCGATTGAAGGAGTTGATTCACGGGGACCGCGGCCGTGTACTGCAGGCGACGCTGGCTCTCGGGTCCTCCATGCACCTCGACCAGCACTGGCCGTGGACCCGAATGGGAAGATTTGAAGAAGAACGCGGGAATCTGGCGTCCATCGAAGCTCGGATAATGGATCAGCTCTGGCTCGACTACCGGAGGGCAGTTGTCGCTCTCTTCCCTGCCAAGGCGCTTGAGCGATCCATCCAGTCCTGCCACGACGATGTGCGAAGGATCGGTCGCCGTCGACATCCCGAACGCCACCACACTGGAGTCCGGTGCCCAGGCAAAACGATCGACCGTGCAGCGAGGAAGATCAATCGTTACGGGATCTTCTGATCCGTCCAGAAGGTGGACCCCCACCCGGGACCACCCGTTCTCATTGACACTGACCGCGACCCTGAGACCGTCCGGGGAGATGGCGAACCGTTCGAGATCCCAGGAATCCGCCACAACGGTTTCCCGGTTGCCCGATTCGACGTGGATCGCGTCGAGCCGAACGAACTCGGAACCCTCATTTGTAAGCAGAAACACCCGGGTCATGTCCGGGTGGAACGCAGCGCCGGAGATCCATGCTTCCCCCTGGTGGGAAGTAAGGACGCGAGGCGCGGAACCGGACCGATCCACCAGCAGGACATCGGCGTCGAGATTGGTATTGGTCTTGATGACCAGCGCCAGCTGACCATCGGCAGACACCTCGACAGGCATGGCCTGGCCCGCGTCGGTCATCCAGACCTCAGCGTTCCGGTCGTCGCTGTCCGAGCCGAGCACGTCGAAGGTCGCCTCGTCCCGTGCGTTTGAACGGAACATCACGTAGTGGCCCGAGCGTTGTACCGCGCCAGGCTCATGGATCGCGTTCGAGCGATGAGTTATGCGGACGGGCTCGTCCTCCAGGGTGGTGATGCGCCACAGTTGCTGCCGCTCGTTGCCGCCGACGTCCATTCCAAAGACGACAGCCCCATCACCGTTCGAGAGGAGGGACAAGACCCGCTCCGGAAAGTGCGTCAGAGGCTGGATCGCGCCGTCTTTGTCCGTCAGTGAAACCGTGCTGATCTGTGCCACCCCCGAACGGTCATCGAGCATCGCCAGTGTTCCGGAGTCGAGGAACACCGGTGACGAGAACGAAGGGCGGTCGAGAAATGCACGAGCCAGGTCTTCCAGACGTTGCACCGCTGCTGTATCGACTGTCGCCATGCCGATGCTTCTCCTGCTATGGTGGTATCTGGGCTGTCCCGTATCTGCACGGGCGCTTGTCTAGGTGACGAGGTAAGTGTCGACGTGCTGACCGACTCGCCGGGCGTAGCCACTGCACCATGGACGCGGGGTTGTCTCTTCCGGATCTCGGTCCCGCAGACAGGCACTCAAGCACAGCACGGACCGCTTGGCAAATCCGTTCTCCCTTTACCACCCGTCGGCCTCGCCTTCACTCCAGGAGTTCCAACATGCAAACAAGTCCGCCCGTCTGGAGCGCCTTGCTGGCGCTCGTTCTCGTGTTCACCACTGTGGCTACGGCAACGACTCAAGCCGAAGGTGAGTACGACGAAATCAACCGGCAGATGGAGGAGATTCGCGAGCTTGAGCTTCTCCAGCCCATCAACGTTTCAACAAAGACGCGAGCAGAACTCCAGGACGAGACACGACGAGACCTTGAAAGGGATTACCCCGTCCTCGATCGCCAGAACGACCAGCGAGTGCTGGAGGCCTTCGGGCTTATCGGTGAGGATCAGGAAATCGGCGAAGTGTATGTTGAATTGCTGGGTGAGCAGATCGCCGGCTATTACGACCCGGAGACGGACGAGATGGTCGTGGTCTCGGATGATGCGGCGGGATCAGAACTCTCAGCCTCGAACGAGGTGACATACGCCCATGAGGTCGTGCATGCCCTCCAGGACCAGCACTTCGATCTCGAGTCCTATAGCGATCAGCGCATTGACGGATCGGATGATGAATCGCTGGCGATTACCTCACTGATCGAAGGCGACGCAACGGCCGCCCAGATCCAGTACATCATCTCCAACCCGGGGTTGATCGCGGAGCTGTCCGGTGACATGACCGCGGTTGATGCAGGAAGCGAAGCCCTGGACAACGCGCCACCGATCGTCAGCGCCACCCTGCTCTTTCCCTATCAACAGGGCCAGACGTTTGTGGACACCATCCTTGCCGAAGGTGGATGGGATGCGGTCAATGACGCCTACGCATCCCCGCCGGTCAGCACGGAGCAAATCCTGCATCCGGAGAAGTATTTCGCATCAGAATCGCCAATCGCCGTACCGATGCCGGATATGGCCGCGGGGCTGGGCCCAAGTTGGACTACCTTCGATACCAATACGATGGGCGAATTCCAGACCTCTGTCATCCTGAGCGACGGTGAAGTCTCTGCCCGACAGGCGGAGCAAGCGGCGGCTGGATGGGGTGGGGACACGTACACCGTCGTCGGCACGGAGAATCAGAATGTCAGCGTCTGGGATTCGGCGTGGGATACCGAGGACGACGCCGCCGAGTTTGCCGCCGCTCTCGCCGCCAGGGAGAGCGGGAGACTTGGTGCGTCCGCTGAAACCGACGGGACAGTGACCACGATCGGCGCGGACGACACGGTGATACGGATCAGCGTCGACGGCACATCGGTGACATACGTTTCCGCCCCCGACGAGAAGATGCTGGCGCAGGTCGACGAGATCCGGGAGGCTGCAACCCCAGTGCCGTAACCTCTCCCTCGATCGAGGGGTATCACGGGCTTCCGGTTCAGGAGCCCGTCAGGAGGTTGATCACCGGGTCGAAGGCGGGTGCGGAAACAGTCACGATATCCGGCCGTTTGGCCAGTTCCGATTGCAATTGCAGCCCATACCCCGCAAGCACGTGGTTCGGCGCTTCGAAAGCAACGTAATTGGCTCGCGAACCCATCAGCGAAGAACCATTCCGGGCACATAAGGCGATAGTATCTAGAATCACAACGCCGCGCTTGGCCAGCCAGCGCTGCACATGAGCGAGATGCATCCCCGTGCTCACCAGCGTCTCGAGAAGGATCACCGGCTGTCCGGGAGCCGGCAGCGTTCGCGATCGGATCGGCGTGACGCGGCTCGTCGATCCGGAAACCGTGAAGCTCAGCTCGCAAGACTGCAGATCCATGCCACAGGCCCGCAGCTGACGCAGGCAGTCATGGAGCAATGGGAGTGCGCCCCGGTTGCTGACTACCAGCATTGGGAGTCGATCAGTCAAGGTCAGCGAGCGCTCGCATCGCGCGAGAACCCGGGTCGTGATATCCATCACTGCCGAGGAGATACTGTCCGGGGAAAGAAACATGGTGAGGGTCAAATCATGTGTCCCTTGACCGAGGACACCCCGGTAGAGCCCCACCAATCTCTGGTAATCGGCCCGATAGAGGAGCTTGAGCCTGACGCCGGGATAATGTTCCCGCAACAACCTCGCCTTGCGATTCTTGCGGCTGACAAGACTCTGCCGCATCGTGGTGACTTCGAGATACACATCGAGGTCAGGGAGATAGAAGTCGGGCGTCATCATCTCCGCCGGCCGACCGTCCGGATGGGAGCGAAGCAGAAATGCGGTAGGTTCATATGACCATCTGAGACCGAAGAAATCGAGAATCCGTGAAACTTCCCGTTCTGCCGGATGTGCAAACGACGCATTCTTGCCCCACACTCCCGCGCGGCGCGGCAACGGCTGTTGCACAACCTCGTTGAGCATCGGTTCCGTGGGGTCGGGCCAGCCGGAAAACGTCTTGTCCGATCGCCTTTCCTCGGTCGTCACGGTACCCTCGTTTCGTCGCTCCGGGCGGGCGTCGTCGGGCAGACAGCCAGGATCCGGGACGCTCGGCATCGTTCGATGAATCGGTCCGTGCGGGAGTAACCAGTGTGGCATAGCGAGTTCGGCGTCACAAGCGTGTCAGACCGGTGAACCGCCGCCGGAGCCCTGCCGGACCGCTCGACTGTCATGTGGCGGCTTGGTTCGAAGAACTCCAATCCAGGAAAGGGAGATGCCGCACGACGGTCTGTCGATCGGGGCTCACAGTCAACGGGCTGGCGAGACACCCTGGCCGCCATCCAAGCCAAGATGAGCCGAGGCGCCACAGGTTTCTCCCAAGTCCACGATCACATCCATCAGACTGGTGCGTGTCATTGCAGCGATGGGAAGGAAAGTGTGATGCAGGTCGCCATCATGTCGGACATCCATGGATTTTCGCTTGCTCTGGATCGTGTATTGGAGGATATCGATTCCGAGGGTGAAATAGATCGGATCATCGCGGCTGGCGATCTTTGCGAGGGCGGGCCGGACCCGAGTGGAGTCCTCGAACGTCTCGGCACTAATGGGATTGAGCTTCTCCAGGGAAATACAGACCGGGATCTCGCAGCCAGCTCTCGGGAGTCCCGCCTGGCCTGGTGGACGGCAAAGCAGCTCGGAGACGAGCGTCTGCGGTTTCTCGGGGGATTGCCTTTTCAAGTTCGGGTCACTCCTCCCGGTGCAACGCCGTTCGAGCATGACCTGCTGGTCGTTCATGCCAATCCGATGGACATGGACCGGCACCTGGCTCCGGATCTTCCGGACGATGAGGTGCTGGAGATGATCGGCGCGGCGAAGGCGGATGTGATCGCCTTCGGTCACATCCATATCTCGTACATTCGGCGGCTGCGGGACGTGACATTGCTGGATGTTTCAGCGGTCGGCAACCCCAAGGACGGTGACCTTCGGTCGCGATGGGGCCTCGCGACGTGGGACCCGGCCTCGGCACGCTGGAGCGTGGAGCTCCGATACGTTGACTACCCTTTGGAGGAGACCATCGTCCAGATCCGCGATTCCGGGATGCCAAAAACCGACGGCGTCATCCGAAAACTCAAGCGGGCTTCGTACGAGGACTGACCGATGAGCGACACCCAAGGTGAGCATGGGCCCGAGCCCGTCACCCGACGACTCGCGATTGTGGACATCGGGACGAATACCATCAAGTTTTCGGT
>JAUJLY010000090.1 GCA_030447145.1 Thermomicrobiales bacterium | reverse complement strand
TCGGTGCCCACCGGGCGCTCCGTTCTTCGTGGCAAGCCAATCGGGTTGGCAGGCGCGTCGCGGGGTCGCTCCGGAACGGTTCGCGCACAGATGCACCTGCGACAGATCCTCGCCTCGATGGGTGCGGTGGTGATCCCGGAGCCTGAGGTGCTAATTACGTTTGCCGAAGACAAGTTCAACCAGCTTGGGGAACTCACCGACCATACGTCCCGGGAACTGATGGGACAGCTCATGGTTAACCTGACCGACTGGGCGGTATTGCTTCGGGATCAACGCTAGCCAATACGGACGCAGAGCTCGCGATCCTGGTCAGGCGCTGCCGGGAAAGTACGGTCGCTCGTATAACACTTGACTGGCCCCTGGCAGGGAGCGTGATTTAAAGCGAATGTCGGACGGAAGTATCGCGGAGTCACTTTTGAAGTTGGCCCGTCAGTGAGTGGATGGGGCGTTATGCCGCCGTGTCGACTTCGTTCCCTAGGAGGCGTCGTTCTGGAGCCGGTCGTGCAGGAGCATCAGCACCGCCGCCTCTTCCGGAGGAAGGTCCCTGAGGTTATCGCCCAGCTCCTTGTCCGCCCGTTGCCGGATCGACTCCACCGTGTCGCCTTCGAGATAGGCATCGATCACCGCCGGGTGGACGTAGCACTTGCGGCAGATCGTCGTAGTGTTGCCGAGTCGGGCGGCGACACTCTCGATAGCCTGCACGACATTCTTCTTTGCTCTAGCTTCGGAATCGAACGCCTCAAAACCGGTAAGAGCCTCAACGGCAAGGAGTGTCCCGGCCCAGGTGCGGAAATCCTTCGCCGTAAAGTCCTGTCCACTGATCTCCTTGAGGTAGGCGTTGACGTCATCTGAGCTCACGGTTTGGCGTGATCCATCGTCGTCGAGATACTGGAACAACTCCTGGCCAGGAAGTTCCTGACTGCATTTCACGATCGCTGCCAGTCGCCGGTCCTTCAACTCGATCTCGTGCTTCACCCCCGACTTGCCCTTGAACTCAAAGTGGACGGTCGAGCCGGAGACATCGACGTGGCGGTCTCGCATGGTTGTGAGGCCGAATGACTTGTTCTCCTTGGCGTACCGGTCGTTCCCGACGCGGATCAGGGTCGTTTCCAGCAGCCGGACGATGGTGGCAAGCACCTTTTCCTTTGGCATGCCTTTCCGACGAAGATCCGCCTCGACACACTCCCGGATCGAAGGAAGCGCCTTGCCAAAGGCGATCATGTGCTCGTATTTCGTCTCGTCACGAACCTCACGCCACCTCGGATGGTAGCGGTACTGCTTGCGATTCCGCGCATCCCGCCCTGTTGCCTGGATATGGCCATTCGCACTGGGGCAGATCCACACGTTCTCCCAGGCGGCTGGAATCGCGAGAGATTTGATACGTGCCAACGTTTTCTCGTCGGTAATGCGGTCACCCTTTGGGTCGCGATAGAAGAATCCCTTGCCGGCACGGTGACGTGTGATGCCTGGTCGGTCGACGTGCACATAGGCGAGACCAGCCTCCCTGGCTGACAACTCGGGATCGGGGATGGCGACGGATTCCATACGTGGTGCGTTCCTTCAGAAGTGTACGGGCGAATCTTTTCGTCTGTACATGCAGGTCTTGTGCCAGATATACGCAAAGACGGCAGTGGGCGCTACACCCACTGCCGTCGGCTACTCCAGATTGAATAACCGGTTTACAGCTCCGCGAGCAGGATGATAATCGCGCTGGGAATCGTAAGGAGGATGGTCGCGCCCATTGCCCACCAGAAGGCTTTCTTCTCACGCACTGCACCCGCGTAGGAGAAGTTGATCGCGATCACACGGAGGCCATTCAGGGTGTGGTAGATAACCGCGCCGACGAGCATGACCTCCATCGGAACGATGAACCAGTGCGCGTAGAACTCGACCGTGTGGTCGTAGACATCTCGACCAAGGCCAATGAGCATGATGTCGAGAATATGGACAAGCAGGAAGAAAAGAATGCCGATACCCGTCGCGCGATGAAGAACCCACGCGTATTGGCCCACATCGCCGTTATAGACCGGCACAATGCCTGCACGAAGGTTCCTCACGATCCAGACCGCCAGGAGAATCGTTGCAATGTAGGTGGCGACGGCGAAGGCGTAGAGTGAATAGCCAAGAAGGTCTCCGATCCATATTTCGCCTGAGAGTGGCCCGCTATTGGTGCGGGACATTTCCTCGTCGAAGGTGACAATGATCACGGTGCCGAGAATCGTGAAGATGATTCCGAAGATCCAGAGCAGAGCGTAGCCGATCTGCCGGGCAGCCGGGTTTCTAAGCATATCTGTCAGCACGAGACGCATCCCGACAAGCCCGTGCCACAGCGCCGAGAAGAGCAGGACCAGATCAAAGGTGCGCCACAGCGGATTTGCCCAGCGGGCAGATACGAAATCAAAGGTGGTTTCGGAGGGGACGTTCAGATAGTGGGTGATGAAGAGGTGACCGAGGGCGAAGAAGACCAGGATCACACCGGACACGCGCAGGAAGTACCAGAGAGCTCGCTCTGATCCTGGGATAAAGCCGACGCCCGTGGCGGTGCTTCTTCGTTGCGTTGACACCGAGGCCATTGTTGCCGCGTCCTCCATCCTGTCCCGGTTATCCAGTAGCCACGAGTCCGGGTCCTGCTTCGTGTTCTGGTGCCCCGCACGCATAGGCGGCGGCCACCCCGCGATGGCGAATCCCGGACGTTGCGACTTGCATCAACTGTTGGTGGCAATTGTACGATGCGAACGCTGATCAGGGTAATGAATCTGTGTCATTCTGCCGGTTCGCTCGGGTCATCGGCCGGGTCCAGCTGAGCGCCAGGTCGCAGGCCCGTGAGGGCGCCCAGGTTCCTCAGGACGAGTGCATCATGAGCCGGATCGCCCGGTCCGATTGAGCAGACGCCATCGAAGCAGATACCCAGCTCGTCGACGACATCGCCATCGTGGACCAACAGCTCATGGTCGAATGCATTCCGCACACGCTCCTCGACCTCGGGATTCGTGGCTCGTGTATTTCCCTCGCGGTCAATGTATCCTGCTGTCCCGCCCGTTATCTCGTCCTGCAGGACGTACCGTCCATCGTCATTCGTCGTCTTGCGATCGTTGCCAGACACCGGAGCGACCCCCTTCCTTGGATTCCAGTTGAATCAAGTCAATGACCATGCCGCGGTCGATTGCTTTCACCATATCGTAGATGGTGAGCCCGGCGGCACTTACCGCGGTCAGCGCTTCCATCTCCACGCCAGTCTTGCCGGTTGTTTCTACCTGCGCGGTGATCTCGACCGTGTCGCCCGTAACCTCCAGGCTCACATTGATCTTCGTCAGCATCAGCGGATGGCACATCGGGATGATCTCGTGCGTCCTCTTGGCGGCCATGATCGCGGCCACCTGCGCCACACCGAGGACATCGCCCTTCTCTGCGCGTCCCTGCCGGATGACCTCCGCCGTCTCGGGAGACATCCGCACGCGACCGGAGGCAATGGCAATCCGCTTGGTGTCGTCCTTCGCGCCAACATCGACCATCTGCGCACGGCCGCTGGCGTCAAAATGGGTGAGATCGTCAACGCCTGGTTTTGGCCTACCCATCTATGAGTTTTCCTCCGTGAAGAACATTGGGAACGCATCCGGGAGCGCACTTGCAAGCTCCGGGCATTCCTCAATGATCTTGTCTCGTCCCTCCGTAATCGAATTCTGGAAGGGGGTAAGCTCGTCAAAGACGACGGCTGGCCTCGCCGTGTCGAGATCCGGGTCGGTGTTCATGGCGTAGGTGACCGTACTCACGAGGGCATCATGGAGGTCTTCCGCAATGGGAGGCGGGCGTAGCCCATCCATGCGCCCCACCCATCCTCCGGCATTCTGCAGCGTTCCCGCGTTCTTGAAATCGGGAACGAAGCTGGACGCATCCTGGAGATAGCTCGTGGTGTCCTCGCATGCTCGGTTTGCAAGCACGCGCTCATAGTTCCACGTCAGCCCCCATGCAGTCAGGAGAAAGAAGGGGACCAAGGCGATGATAAGAATTAAGTAGATATCGAGGCGAAACTTCTCACGCATGGGCAGGCTTTCATCGTATTTCGGTCAGGCGTATTGATTCTCATACTCATGCGCCGGTCGCATGTCGGTGCCCGGTCATAATAGTGGAATCCGGGAGAGGAGCGGTGCATGCAACATGAAGAACCTCTCGAGTCGAGAATCCTAGTGGTGCGACATGCCAAGCCTGTGGTCGATGCTGGACGGCCTTCTCGTGAATGGGACCTCGCGGAGAGTACCAGAGACGATGTCCTGTCTCTTGCGGCACGTCTCGGCCCTTTCGACGTGGATGGGATCATTACCAGTCCAGAGCGCAAAGCGGTCGCAACCGCAGGAATCATCGCCACCGAACTCCGACTAGCCGTGGTGGAGGATCCTGCCATGCACGAGCAGGGTGGAGAGGCTGTGCCGTGGATCGGGAGTGAGTCCGCGTTTCACGAGGCAGTCGCCCGCCATTTCGCTCGGCCCGCCGAGGTGGTACTTGGGAACGAATCGAGTGACGATGCTGTCAAGCGTTTCGGCGCAGGGGTTGAGCGGGCCCGTGCGCATTACCGGTTCCCCCTGTTGGTCGGGCATGGACGAGTGATGAGTGGGTTCATTGCCCGCATCACTGATACGCATCCAATGCAGGTCTGGACGGATCTCCGGATGCCTGATGCGTTCGTTGTTGACGTTCAGAACAAGATATGGCGACGTATTTGAGGGAAGGAAACGCAATGACGATGTCGGCCCGCCTGGCGGCAGCAATCAGCTCGGGACTGATTCCGGCCATCGTGGCCTTTGTGGTGCTGATCGTCGCGGATAGTAGTGTCGATGCGGCCATCGTGGCGGCACTGATCATCTGGATCGGGCTCGCCGCGGTGATGTGGATCCGGTTCGGCAGGCGCGGCCACGTTTAGCCCGGCAGTAACGGGCCTGAATGTGGCCGCCGCCACCTTCATGCGTTCACATCCAGCCGGGCCACGCGGTTGCTAAGCGTTCCAATACCCTCGATGGTGATCCGCACCGTATCGCCTTCCTTTAGGGTGAATGCGTCTGGCGGGATGATGCCGGTCCCGGTCATCAGGAACACGCCATCGGGGAAGCTGTTGCCCTTGTGCAGCCAGGAGACGAGATCGTCCAGGGAGCGGTGGATCTCAGCGGTGGACGTCTCCCCGCGGAAATACTCCGCGTCGTCGCGCTCGATGATGAGGGTGATCCCGAGTTGCCCAGGATCAGGGACTTCGTGTGGCATGGTGATTACCGGGCCGACGGCGGCGCAACCGGCATAAATCTTGGCTTGGGGCAGGTAGAGTGGATTCTCGCCTTCGATGGATCGGGAGGAGACGTCGTTTCCTACCGTGTAGCCAATCACCTCGCGGTGCCGGTTGATGACGAGCGTCAACTCTGGCTCCGGAACGTCCCAGGTAGAGTCACTGCGGATCGTGATGATGCCGTCCGGGCCGGAGACACGGCGTGGTGTGGCTTTCAGGAAGACTTCTGGCCGGTCAGCATCGTAAACCAGATCATACACATCCTTCTGGGTTGATTCCTCCATGCGTGCGTCCCGGCTTCGACGATAGGTCACGCCGCAGGCCCATATTTCCTGCTCGTCAAGTGGTGCAAGCAGGCGTACTTCTGCAAGAGCGATCGGTTCGACGGAATTGTCCAGGCTCCGGATGGCCTGTGTAATCGTCGCCCGCCGATGCTGCAGGAGTTGCCTGGTGGTGGTGAACCCGGAGTTTCTGGGAAATGGCGTGATAAGTTCACCGTCCAGCCAGCCAAGACAGGGCCGCCCATAGTCCGGGGGACAAAAGCGAACGATCGGCATGTGACTCACCTTTCATGGCACAACGGCGTCGATGGCTCAGGTGCGTACATCCTACGCCAATTCTGGCAATGTTCGGGATTACTCCTTCCGCTCGTCAGGGCAAATATCATTCCATTCGTACTGCAGGTAATCGGTAAGCGCTAAGATGTGCGCCTGCCATTCCCGCCTTGGCCTCACGTAGTCGTCCTTTCCTGCCTGTACGTCCCGCGCGATGGCGATGTCCTCATCGTGGAAGCGGGTGACCGCCCGGCGAAAGTGCACACGCCACTCTTGCTCGTGATGTTCATGGGGCGTGTGCTTGTCGACGAATCGATCCGGGGAAAATGTTCCGCCGATTCCTGTTACCAGCTGTAGTCCTCCGAGCCATAGGCGGGCAACGGACGTGGAGCAGCTGAGAGCACGGTACCGCTCCTGATCGATGGCGGACGAATGAGGCTGGCAGAGTCGATCGTGAGAAAGGCAAAGCGGGGAAGCGCGTAGGCAGTGCTGGCAAGACGGAAATGGCGCAATACCGTGTAGATACGATGCGATTCGACCAGCGTGGCAAGTTCCATCCCCAGTGCACTCAGTTCCTACTGACCCCCGATGAAGTCTCCACCGGGACCCAACCTCACCACTCGCTCAATAAAATTACCAGTGTCGATGCTCGCATGGTGGAGGGAGAGGGCGAAAGCGTTGTTACGGATCAGGGCGCTGTAGATTGACATCCGGTAGGTGAGGATGCGGTGAGCACCGAGAACCCGATTAGTGCGCCCAGCACCTCCAGCAGCCGGTAGGGAGCGGTCGGCGTCTCGCCGTTAGAGGCGACGATCTGCGTTCCCAGCACGGGCAGGAAGATCAAGGCAAACCCGATGATCAGCAGCATCACCCACGTCATCAGGTTGAGGGCGCCCAGGTGGGACCGGCATAGGAAAGGAATCAATTTCGGTTCCTGGGCAGGATTGACGCGGCGCCCTGGAAGACCCGCCATACCATCCTGTTGAGCCGGCCGCTCACCCACGATACCGAGCCGCCCTGAAGCACGGTCAGGTCGATGTCTCCCAAGGCGATGAAGACGATCAGCGCACCAACTATCTGGCTCACGATATGCATCGAGTAGGGGCCTGACTCCTGGGCCGGCGAGTGTCCTGGTCTCCATGGGGCTCGAGAGAGGAACCCTAACCTCACGGAGCCGGGAAGATCGGACAATCAACTGACCTTCTCTTCAGGTTCATGGTAGCGCGACTGGATATACTGCAGCATCGTTTCAAACACGAGGCCACCAAAGATGTTCCCGGCCAGCGCGGGCAGGAAGTTGCGCGTTACCCAATCTCCGAAGGTGATATCCGCCCCGAGGAACATGGCAATGAAGATCTCGGCCGCGGAAATAATGACGTGGTTGAATTGTCCAAGTACGATCAGTGATCCGATTGCCCAGATTACGGCAATCCGGGGACCGAATCCCACCGCCGCGACAAGAAGCCACGTCAGCGTCGTCATCAGCCAGCCGGCGAAGAGCGCCTTTATGAATGCGGTCCACAAGCTGTAAGTGACGCTATGGGTTGCCAGCGCAATCATCTCTTCTGCCGGCCCGGGAGATAGCACGTCGTTCCGCGAGATAAGAACACCAAAGACGAGTGCGCCCAGAAGATTGAATGTCAGCGTGGTGCCCCAGAGCGATCCGAGTTGATGGAGGTTCCCACGACCCTTAAGGACGGCGGCGACGGGGAGCAGGAAATTCTCGGTAAACAACTCCGTCTTGCCCACCAGCAGGATGAGGAAACCGACCGGGAAAACCAGCGAGCCAACGAGAAGCGCCGTTGACGGGGAATCAATACCGCCTCCCATCGCGGCGGCGGCGGTGACCATGGCGACTGCGCCGAACGATACACTCATTCCCCCCGTGAATGCCGTGATGGCGTCCCCAAGCAGGGGACGTCTCAGTCGCTTGGCACCGATTTTGGAAGCATCATCGACGATCTCAGGGGCTTCTTGACCCAAAGGCGTTGGTTCTTTGGTCGTTTCGCTGGCCTCGGCATCCTGATCGTCATCACGTATGTCCGCTTCCGGAGTCATATCGTTGTTGAGTACATCAGCATCGGGTGTTGTCTTGCTCTCTGGCACGTAATGTCTTCTCCGGGTAATGGGGAGGCTGCCGGGTTTACCGCGTTGTGTTGCTCCCCTCGCCAGACGTGTGCCAGATAGGGCAGGTGGCATGCAACTTCACTCGATGCGTGTCATGCCCCACATGTGGGGCGGCGAGATAGAGTACACCGGGGTTGGTGTACGTGGTCAGCGTGCCCCAACCCCGGCATGTGGACGAAAAGCCGATCTATCGAGAGGGGACATCGCTATCCGCGATCCAGCGTGAAATCGAAGGTGTAAGGACAGGCAGGGCTCTCGCCGCTATCATGAGTGTAGCGAGCAGTACCGCTGATCCCCGAGAGGGCACCGGTACCCGATCCCTCAACAACAACCGTCATCGTCGAGCGGATCCTCATTCCCTGCCAGGAACCGTCTTCACGCAAGGTGAAACTGCCGAGCTGACCGTCGACCGCAGCGGTGATTGTTTGCAAACCGGTGAAGACTCCTGCCTCCTCAGAGGTATAGATCATAACGTAGCGTAGGACGCTTTCGCCGGAGATCACTCCCGAGAACGTGTTCGTGGCTTCGACGGTGGAGAGGCGAGGCAGCGCATTCTGCGCGGTATAGAATCGCTCGCTCCAGCTCGTGTTGGCAAAGCTGTTTCCGTTCTGCATCGTGTTGCAACCTCCTGATACGGATCGAAGCGTCAGTCATTCCACATTATCAGGAAAAGAACATTTGTTCTACCATTCAATATCACCGATTAGCGGCGGGGGCAGCCGATTCGGCACTGGCCCCGGAGGTCGTTTTGACCGCGCTTATCGGGAGTGACGCTCGGCGACTCGTTCGGCCAGCAGTTCCGCAATGTGCCGGACTTTGAGCAGTCGGTTGCCTGCATCGGCCCCACCCCGAAGATGCATGATGCAGCCCTGGTTATCGGTCACGACGACTGGCGCGCCGGTGGCCTGCGCATTATCGAGCTTCCGGTTCATCAGGCGTTCGGCAACCGCCGGGTACTCGATGCTGAACGAGCCGCCATCGGGCAGGGGGTGGACGAGGGCCAGGACCGC
>JAUJLY010000404.1 GCA_030447145.1 Thermomicrobiales bacterium | reverse complement strand
TCCTCACCGGTCTTCTGTTATCCAATTTTGAGCGAGTTCCGGTTACTCGTCGTCACTCTGGGACAGGGATGCTTCCTGGATCAAATCGACCACGCCGGAATCGGCGAGTGTCGTCGTATCGCCGATCGTCTGGCCGGACGCGATGTTGCGCAGCAAGCGGCGCATGATCTTGCCAGAGCGTGTCTTCGGAAGATCCGGCGTGAACATCACTCGCTTCGGCTTCGCGATAGGGCTAATCTTCTTCGCAACATGGTCTCGCAGCACCTTGCCGAATTCCGCCTGATCCTCCGGATGCGCCCGGTTCTTGAGAATCACGAAGGCAAAGATTGCCTCGCCTGTCAGTGGATCCGGCTGACCGACAACCGCTGCCTCCGCCACGAGGTCGTGGGAGACCAGGGCGCTCTCGATCTCGGTCGTGCTCAGGCGATGACCGGAGACGTTCATAACGTCATCGACGCGGCCGAGGAGCCAGAAGTAACCCTCCTCATCACGCATGGCCCCGTCGCCGGCGAAGTACATGTTCTCGAATTTACCCCAATAGGTCTCCTCGTACCGCTCCGGGTCCCCATAGAGTGTGCGAAGCATGGATGGCCAGGGCTGTCTGATCACCAGATACCCGGCACGCCCGTTCGGGACGGACTTGCCATCGTCATCAACGATATCGGCGTCAATGCCCGGGAGCGCGAAGGTCGCGGAACCCGGCTTCGTTGTGGTGACCCCTGGCAGCGGGGAGATCATGATCGACCCTGTCTCCGTTTGCCACCATGTATCGACCACCGGGCAACGCTCGCCGCCAATGTACCTGTGGTACCACATCCACGCCTCTGGATTGATCGGCTCGCCGACCGATCCTAGCAGGCGCAAGGCACTGAGATCGTGCCCCGTCGCGTGCTGGTGTCCCTCCTTCATATGCGCGCGGATTGCCGTTGGAGCGCAATAGAGGATGGAGACCTTGTAGCGCTCGATAATATCCCACCACCGGTCGGGCTCGGGATAGAAGGGTGTTCCCTCGTACATCACGCTTGTGGTGCAGTTCGCGAGTGGCGCGTAGCAGATATAGGTGTGCCCGGTGACCCAGCCGATATCGGCGGCACACCAGTACACGTCGTCATCCTTGATATCGAAGACCGCGCGGTGGGTATACGTCGCACCGACCATGTAGCCACCCGTGGTGTGGGCGATCCCTTTCGGCTTGCCAGTCGTGCCCGAGGTGTAGAGAAGATAAAGCAGGTCCTCGCTGTCCATCTCCTCCGGCTCATGCTGCTCCGGCTGGCGGCCAACGACGTCATCCCACCAGAAATCGCGGCCTTCCGTCATGGGGACATCCTGGCCGGTTCGCTTCACAACCAGAACCTTCTCGATCGAAGGTGCACCCTCGATCGCCTCGTCGACGTGCGGCTTCAGCGCGGACGGCGCTCCTCGCCGGTATCCGCCATCGGCAGTGATTACAATCTCGGCCTGCGCATCGTTGATGCGATCCCGCACAGCATCGGCGGAGAAACCGCCAAAGACCACTGTATGTGGTGCCCCGATGCGCGCGCAGGCGAGCAATGTGACGGCCAGCTCCGGAATCATCGGCATGTAGATGACTACACGGTCACCCTTGACGACATCGAGCTCCTTGAGCGCATTGGAGACCTTGCAGACCTCCTTCAGCAGCTCGGAATACGTGATGGTACGGGTATCGCCTGGCTCACCTTCCCAATAGAAGGCCACCTTGTTGCCTTTCCCCGCCTCGACATGGCGATCCAGGCAGTTGTGGGCAATGTTGAGCTTACCGCCGACAAACCACTTGGCGAACGGAGCGTTGTCCCAATCCAGCACCTGATCCCATTTCTTGAACCAGGTCAGGTTCTCCGCCTGCTCCGCCCAGAACGCTTCAGGATCGGCCTTCGCCCGCTCGTAGACTGCGGGATCGTTGACATTCGCCTGCTCGGCGAACGCGGCTGGTGGGGGAAACCGGCGGTCCTCGTGAGAAAGTACCTCGATCGCGTCATGCCGTTCCTCGGGCTGGCCAGCTCGCTCTACCTGATCTACCATCTCGCCCTTATCCCCTCTTTGCGATTAGAGACGCTCTCCGCGAGAGACCCTCCGAAACGTTGCACTGCTGCCTCTACCGTCATGCTACTGATCTCTCAAGCCGATGCAAGGACAAACAGTTTCCGGATGAATGTGTCTACACTAGACAATACACCTTCCCCGAAAATCTGGCATGGGCTTCCGCTCCCCGGGCGCCGTGCAGGCAATCGGAACAGTCCCGGGCGGTATGCCCGAAACCTCATTCTGCTTCATACTAGGCCCGTATGCGCAGCGTGGACGCGGCTCCCTTGCTGTCACCAGTAGTGGCATCAATCGGCGCACGATGCAATATTAAGGAACACCTCTTTATGACTACAGTCCACATGATTGTCGGGTCGATCGTGGTTCTT
>JAUJLY010000403.1 GCA_030447145.1 Thermomicrobiales bacterium | reverse complement strand
CTCACCCTCGTAGCTGAACGTCACGTCATCGAAGATCACATCGCCCGTGATCGTGGCCGAGTAGCCGCCAGCGTTCTGGTCGAGCTCCGTCTTTTCGTCCATCAGCGACAGGATGCGCCGGGCACTCGCCAGACCGACCTGCACCATCGAGAATGAGAAGGTCGAGATGAAGGTCGGAAACCTGAGCTGCTGGATCAACCCCAGACAGGCGACGAGGTCCCCGACGCTGATCTGCCCATTCTGCACGAGCCACACACCGTGCAGGAGCGCTGAGGCGACGGTTACCGCACGCAGCAGCGTCGGCAGGTACCGCGCCTGGACGAGCCCCTGCTGTACTGAGTAATCCCGCTAGAGCCGCGCGTGCCGGTAAAACTTCCGCTTCTCCTGGGCTTCCTGCCCTGTCGCCTTGATCACCTCGATCCCGCGGACGGCCTCGTTGAGATCGGCATTGACGACGCCGAACTGCGACCGCATGCGCTCCGAGACCGGGCTGAGCCGCCGCATGTATTCCCAGAGCGCGATAAAGAAGAGAACCACGAAGACCACGGGGACCAGCAGCAGCCGGGTATCGATGATGGCGATGAAGATGAGCGGGATGAAGAGAGCCGTCATCGAATCGAGAATCAGGTCCACACCAGGCGACATCATGAAATTCAGTTGGCGCACGTCATTGGTCGCCCGCGCCATCAGGTCGTCAACCTTCTGGCGATTGTGGAACGTCTGGCTCTTGCCAAGCAGGCTGGTGAACAACTCCTGCCGGGCATCGCGCTCGAGGCGCTTGGCGGCGACCTCGATCGCGTAGCGGGCCGCGATATCGAAGACAGCGCGAGCGATCACGATCACCATGAGGACGATCGAGATCCGGATCAGCTCGACGCGAGGATCATCTGCACCTCCAAGCACCTTGTCAAAAGCCTGGCCGGTGTAGCCGGGGACCATCCCGTTTAGCAGCGAAGCCACCAGGGATGTAACAACGAAGGCCCACATCCAGCCCTTGAGCCGGGAAAGATGCGAGATGATCCAGCGTACCGGTGTACGATGGTCGTGCTAAACATCGCCCTCCATCGAAAACTCGGAGGACAGTCTCGAAGATTCCGGCTTCGAGGTGGACCAAGGCGTTGAGGCAGAACTCACATTGGCCTCCAGAGAACGAAACGACAGCATGACGCAACAGGCGCGACGAAATGAGGGTGGCGGGACGGGAACGGTCACGAATCCAAAGGCACGTGGGGCCACCGGAAAGTCTACGGTATTCGCAGGAGGAAGATGCACCGCATGGCGAGCACAACCAGGGTCCCTCTGGTGAGGGACCCTGGTTGTGCTCAGTTCTGGATTACGTGTTGTGGATCAGACGTTCGGCCAATGGGGATCGGCCGGCTTACCACCCTCGACAACTTCCTCCCGCTCACCCAGCACCTCGTCCCAACTGTCCTGCGGACGATAGCCAAGCTCCAGCATCGTGTTGGTCAGATCCCAGCGCCGGTTCGGATTGTCGGAGATGGCGTAGTAGATGCCGAACGGAACGTCCGCTTCGATCGCGCGCTCGATGACCTGAGCCGTATCGTCCGGACTCAGCCACATGGCATGCAGGAGGTCCTCGTCACGTTCACTGAGCTCCTCGGTCGACCACCCGATGCGCAGGGCTATGAACTCCAGGCCATGCTCGTCATGGTAGTACCGCCCGATCGTCTCGCCAAAGACCTTGGAGACGCCGTAAAGGGAATCAGGACGCGGCAGCTGATGGTTATAGACTGGCCATTGTCCCTCCCGATCATACATTCCCATCGCATGATTGGACGACGCGAAGAGAACGCGCCTGACACCGGCATCGCGCGCGGCTTCAAGGACGTTGCGCGTCCCGAGGATATTCAGTTCGTAAACGCTTTCCCAGGTTGCCTGGGGAGATGCGTCTCCGGCCAAATGGACCGCCGTATCTACTCCGTCCATCAGCGGGCGTACCTGGCCGATGTCCCGGATATCCGCCCCATTGACGGGCATTCCCTCATCGGTCATGGCCTCCTCGACATCGAGCAAGACCAGGTCATACCGATCGGCAAATCGTGCGGTCAGCATCTTGCCGATATTACCGCTTGCACCAGTGATAAGGACGCGTCGCTTCGGGGATTGACTAGGGGCCATGGTGATAGATGATCCTTCGCGTGGTCATGCTCATACTTGATTCGCTCCATCTCGTGCCGGAGCGAACCACCAGGCCCTCCCTATGCAACATCGCGGCCAAGCACTTGGGATTCCTGCGGTGCATGCACCGCTCGCCGAAAGCGTGTCCTGATACTGGTCCAGCGCTCAGACGAATTCATTACCGACCGATATCAAGCCCCACGCCCTGTGTAGCGTTACTCAGGGGTCGACGGGAGAGAACAGCACCCGTCCGCGTCCCGCCTCGACGCAACAGGCACGGAAACATCCCCGAGCGG
>JAUJLY010000402.1 GCA_030447145.1 Thermomicrobiales bacterium | reverse complement strand
GACATTGTGCTCTGCGATGAGCCGGTCTCCAATCTCGACGTCTCTGTCCAGGCGACAATTCTGACGCTGCTGGCGAACCTGCAGAGGCAACAATCGGTCTCCTATGTCTTTATCTCGCATGACTTGGGCGTCATCCGCTATCTCGCGGATCGCGTCGGCGTCATGTACCTCGGCTCCCTCGTCGAGGTCGGGCCGGTGGCGCGCGTCTTCGCGCCACCGTTTCATCCCTACACGGAGACCCTTTTCGCCGCCATGCCGACGCTCGACGGGACGCGCTCGTCGATCCGCGCCGAGGGCAGCATGCCAAGTGCCACGGATATCCCGTCTGGCTGCCCCTTCCACACACGTTGCCCGCGGTTCCTTGGTGAACAATGCGTCGCGCACGTGCCGCCCTTGCGGGAGACAGTGGACGGGCACGCCTACCGCTGCTGGATCCCACCTGACGAACTTATCGCTTTGCAATCGCCGATGGGGGAGGAGTCGACAGAGGGGCAGGAAGCCCGGTGTCACAACGCTCCCCAGCCGACCTCCTCCGATTACGCGGGCACGAATGAAAGGAGGAACGGAAGAAGGATCTGATAGTCGGACGACTCGCATGCAACTGTGGTCAGCGGTGAACACGGTTCGATCACGGCTAGACCAGGAAGGACTCAGGAAGATGATCGACGAAACGCGAGCGTGTGCAGACAGGTTGAGACGGGCGCTCGGGTCCGGGCACATTGATCGCCGCGAGTTTATCCGGTGGTCTGCGATTTTAGGCTTGTCACTCCACCTTCCGATTTCCGCTCGGGCACAAGAGGCTACCCCCACGCCGGTGAGGGGCGGCACGCTCCGATTCGCAGTGGATGCGGCCGCCACTATCGAGCCGCATCAGCTGAATGACGACCCTGGCATCGGAATTGTGCACCAGGCCTGTGAGATGTTGATCGACATCGACTACGAGGGCGTCCTGCAGCCACGGCTGGCCACCAGCTGGACGCCCACGGAAGGCGGTCAGGCTTGGACCATCGAGCTTCGCCGGGGCGTGACCTTCCACAATGGCCAGCCGATGACCGCGGACGACGTCGTTGCGACATTCCAGCGTCTCATTGATCCGGAGACCGGCTCCTCCGCCGTCGCCACCTTCGACTTCCTGTCCAAGGAGGGCATCAGCAAGACTGACGATTACACCGTCGTATTCAACCTGAACCGGGCGGTTGTCGATTTCCCGGCCTATCTCAATAGCTACCAGGCGGTGATCCTTCCCGCGGATTGGCCAGGCAACTTTGCCGAGAACCCAATTGGGACGGGCGCTTTCATGCTTGAGGAGTACGTGCCACAGCAGCGCGTGCGGTACGTGCGGAACCCGAACTACTGGCTAGAGGGTACTCCTTATCTGGACGGTGTGGAAGCCATCACGCTGTCGTCGGAAAACCAGATCACGGCGATACAGGGCGGAAGTGTCGAGCAGATCGGGAACCCCGCAGCGTTGCCGCTGCTCCGCGACAACCCGAACATCAAAATCCTTACCATCGGGACGAGTGGCCACGACGGCATCTTCATGCGGGTTGACCAGGAGCCGTACAGTGACAAGCGGGTACGCCAGGCCATGGCGCTTTGCATGGACCGACCGGCTCTCATCGCCAGCGTCTGGCAAGGCCTCGGCGAGCTGGGTAACGATCATGTTATTGCCCCGGTGTTCCCCCTGCACACACCGATTGAGCAGCGTGAGCAGAACTACGACGCGGCAAAGTCATTGCTGGCCGAGGCAGGCTATCCGGACGGCTTCAGCGCAATACTGACGACGAGCTCCGACACCCCGCCGCTCCCGACGATGGCCGCGGTGGTTCAGCAAATGTTGAGACCGGTGGGGATCGAGATCGAGATTAACGCGGTGCCTGCCTCGACATACTTCAACACCGACTGGCTGGAAACACCGCTGAATATCACGAACTGGGGAGGTCGAGCCACGCCAAGCCAGTATTTGACCGCAGCCTACGTTACCGGGTCCGTCTGGAACGCCTCGCACTGGTCCAATCCGGCCTTCGATGAGCTAGTGGCGCAGCTCGATGCGGAACTGGACTTCGAGAAGCGCAAAGCGATCGCCCTGGAGATCGAAGAGATCATGAAGGAGGAAGTGCCCGCAATCATCCCGTTCTTTATCAACGGCGTGACGTTTGTGCACTCTTACGTGGAGGGCTATGTCCCTGACCGGATTGGATTCCGAGACCACCGGCGCACCTTCCTCAGCCGAAGCTTGTAGCGGTGCGATTGCTGGCTTGGGACCAGGCGGGATAAGGATGCACGCGGCGATCGGACGCTCGGGCCGCGGATCCGTGCGACAGGCAGAGTCTTGAACGTCCTTTGCCCCGCAGCCCAACGTCGCCGGTCAGCGTCGAAGAGAGAAGCAGTACCAGCGCGGAAAGGGGAGGATCGTGGTGCGGAATGTTGCACTTC
>JAUJLY010000089.1 GCA_030447145.1 Thermomicrobiales bacterium | reverse complement strand
AGGATGGCCCCGCCTCGGTTGCCTTCTTCAGCAACGGCACTGCCGGCTTTCATTTGAACGGTGGGTGGGAGGTCACGACCTTTGAGACTGAGGAGCTACCCTTCAGCGCGGTTCCCTTCCCCAACGTCTTCGGCAGCAACGAGACCTGGGCGGATTCCCACGCCTTCGTCCTCCCGAAGCAGTCAGACGACGACCAGGATCGCCTGGACGCCTCGCTGCGTTTTATCAGCTTCATGTTGAAGGACAGCATGACCTGGGCCCAGGGCGGGCATATCCCCTCGTACCAGCCCGTGGTGAACAGCCCTGACTTCTCCGAACTGCAGCCTCAGTCCAACTACGCGGCGGCAGCCGAGCACCCTGTCTACGATCCACGCGCGTGGTTTAGTGGCGCAGCGGCGCCACTACAGGAAGAGGCAGGCGCCGCCTTCGGCTCCGTCCTCAACGGGCAGCAGACCCCGCAGGAAGGTGTCGCCCAATTCCGGGCGGCCATGGAGGATCTGCTCGATACGCCGGCGCCCATCTAGAGCGCTCGCCACGTTGAATGACGCTCGTGTTTATCAATTCCGGGCGAAAGCGGCAGGGGAAGGAAGGTACTGGGATGGCAAGAACCGTAAGTACGCCGGCGGTGTCAACGGCGCGGGAGCGGGTTCCGAAACGCGCGACACCGACGCGCGGGGCTACGGGGCGAACTCGTGGCTGGCGGGCGGATCTGGCGGGGCTCAGCTTCGTGATCCCTTTCCTGATTGCCTACGGCATCTTCCTGGTCTGGCCGGTGATCCAGGGTTTCCGGATGAGCTTGTTCAACTGGAGCCTGACCGGCAGCGGTACCACCGACTTCATGGGCTTCGCCAACTACCGGGAGACGTTTCAGGACCCGAACTTCTGGTCGTCGCTCTGGCACACGCTCCTGTTCACGCTGCTGAGCACACCGCCACTGGTGATCCTGTCGCTCCTCTTCGCGTTGCTGGCTAACCGGGCAGTCCCCGCACGGTGGCTCTATCGGCTCGCCTTCTTTAGCCCTTACCTCCTGCCATCGTCAGTCGTGGCACTGATCTGGGTCTGGATGTACCAGCCGGGGTTCGGCCTGATCAATGGCTACCTGATGCGCTTGGGTCTTGGCGAGATCGCATGGCTGAGCGATCCCGACGTGGCAATGATCTCGATTGCGATCACCACCGTCTGGTGGACGATCGGCTTCAACTTCGTGCTTTACCTCGCGGGCCTGCAGGAGATCCCTCAGGATATCTACGAGGCGGCAGCCATCGACGGGGCAACCGGTCTCGAGCAGGTGCGGTCGATCACGCTACCACTGTTGGCGAGGACGACAACGCTAATCCTGGTGCTCCAGGTGCTCGCCTCGCTCAAGGTCTTTGACCAGATCTTCCTGATGACCAATGGTGGCCCCAACTTCTCCACCCGCCCTGTGATCCAGTACATCTATGAGCAGGGCTTTACCACGTACCGCGTGGGCTACGCGTCAGCGATGTCCTACGCCTTCTTCCTGCTCATCCTCGTCGTCTCGCTGGTTCAGTTCACACTGCTCAATCGTCGAAGAGGAGGAGTCGATGGCTAGCCAGGTAAATCAACAAGTCGCCGCACCGGGCGCCGGACTCAACGCCCGCACTGCAGACCCGGATGTGCCCAAATCACCAAAGCAGGGACAGGGCCGAATCGGAAATTGGATTGCAACCGGTCTATTGATCCTGTTCGCTGCCCTCTGGTTCCTCCCGCTGGCCTGGGCCGTTGCGACGGCCCTCAAGCCGGAAGCCGAGACGACGGACATCCCGGTCAAGTGGATTGCTTCCAAGGTAACCCTGGAGGCATTCCAGTCGGTGCTGAATGCCGGCAACCTGCCGCGCTGGTACTTCAACAGTGCGCTGACGTCGCTCGCGATCACAGTGATCACCGTCCTGCTGGGCAGCCTCGCGGCTTTTGGATTCTCCCGCGCCCGCTTCCGCGGCCGCAACGTGCTCTTCTGGTTCGTCCTGGCCGGAATCATGGTGCCGGGTCAGATCCTGATCGTGCCGCTCTTCACGCAGATGCAGGCCTTCCGGATGGTAGACACCTACTGGGGCATCATTCTGCCCCAGGTCGCCTCTCCAATTGCCGTCTTCATCTTCAAGCAGTTCTTCGACGGCATCCCACGCGACCTTGAGGAGGCGGCGACCCTCGATGGAGCCAGCCGGTTGCGCGTCTACTGGCAGATCTGGATGCCGCTCTCCCGGTCGGCAATAGCTGCGGTCTCCATCTTCACCTTCGTCGCAGCCTGGAACAACTTCCTCTGGCCCTTCATTGTGATTACCAACCCCGACATGATGACCCTCCCAGTCGGCTTGTCCCAGGTCCAGACGGCGTATGGCATCCGCTACGCGCAGATCATGGCTTCCGCGGTGCTCGGCGGCCTGCCGCTACTGGTGGTCTTCCTCTTCTTCCAGCGCCAGATCGTGCAGGGAATTGCCGGCACCGGGATCAAGGGTTAGCAGCGCGGCGAAGGCTGAAGCGCTGACGGCGCGTCCTCACGGTGGTGGACATAAACACAGCTGATATTTCGGTACTTGAGAAACGCCATCGTCCGTGCGACGATGGCGTTTCCCGTGGAGTTGCCCCGGGCAACCCTTGTGACGCACGTTCTGCTCCTCTTCAACCAAGGGAGGGGGGACCGAATCCGGAATCCAAGAAAAGAGGAACCCTCTTCCATGGAACACGATCAGGTTCATCCCCGCCCGCAGATGACTCGCTCACGTTGGACCGACCTGGGCGGCACATGGGACTTCGCATATGACGACGCCAACGTCGGCATCGATCAGGGCTGGCCATCGCGTGCCGATGTCTTCGACCGCGAGATCATTGTGCCCTTTCCCCCGGAATCCCGGGCCAGCGGGATCGGCGACCCCTCGTTCCATCCCTACGTGTGGTATCGCCGCACCTTCGATGTCTCGCCGGGTGACCGCACTGGTCGGCTGCTGCTGCACTTTGGTGCCGTGGACTACCGGGCGCAGGTGTGGGTCAATGGGCAGATCATGGCCATGCACGAGGGCGGGCACACGCCATTCAGCACCGATATCACGTCGGTGCTTGTTGAGGGCGAGCAGGTTGTCGTTGTCCGTGCGGAAGATCAACCACGGGATCTCTCGCAACCGCGGGGCAAGCAGGATTGGGAACCCGAGCCGCACAAGATCTGGTATCACCGGACGACCGGCATTTGGCAACCTGTGTGGCTGGAACCGGTGCCGATGGTGTCAATCGCCAGTGTCCGGTGGACACCCGATCTGGACAGAGGCACCCTCGGGCTCCACGTGCGCCTCAGCGGCCAACCGCCACGGCCGCTCCGGCTCCGCGTCCAGCTCTCACTGCGCGGGGTGGAGCTTGCCAACGATACCTCCGTTCTCGCCCATCAGGAGACGCGCCGCGAGCTTGCGCTGGAGTCAACCAGTATCTCCCTGGAATGGGCAGGCATGACGACGAACCAGGCTCGCATCCTGTGGTCGCCACGCTTTCCCAACCTGATTGACGCGGAGCTGACCCTGCTTGATGGTGACGAGACGGTCGATGCGGTCACCTCCTACGCGGGGCTGCGCTCGTGCGGGTTCGCCGATGGTCGGTTCATGCTGAACGGTCGCCCCACGTACCTCCGTATGGTGCTTGCCCAGAATTACTGGCCCCATTCGCACCTTGCGGCTCCGAGGGCGGATGCCCTGCGACAGGAAGTGGAGTTGATCAAGGAGATGGGCTTCAATGGTGTGCGCATTCACCAGAAGGTCGAGGATCCCCGGTTTCTCTACTGGTGCGACCGCCTGGGAGTGATGGTCTGGGGCGAGATGGCGAATGCCTTCACCTTCTCGCCCGACGCAGTCGGCCGGCTCACCCGGGAGTGGATGGACGTGCTCGAACGCGACCACAGCCACCCAAGCATCGTCACCTGGGTGCCGTTCAACGAGAGTTGGGGCGTCCCCAATCTGGCGCAGAGCGAAGCCCAACGTGACTACGTCCGCGCGCTCTATCACCTTACCAAGGCGATTGATCCCTCCCGTCCCACCATCGGCAACGATGGCTGGGAACAAATGGTCGGGGATGTCTGGGGTATCCATGACTACGCCCTTGAGGGCGAGACCCTCCGGGAACGGTACGGATCATTCACGGCGCTCGCCCAGACCGTGCGGGAAGTCCGTCCGCATTACCGGGCAATTGCCTTCCCGGATGCGAAGCGACGAGACGAACCGGTCATGCTGACCGAGTTCGGCGGCTTGTCCTTCGCCCCCTCCTCAGGTGAACGCTGGCATGGATACGGTACGGTGCATTCGCCGGAGGAATTCCTCGCCCGGTACACCGAGCTTATCGATGCCATCCTGGACTCCCCGGCAATCGCTGGCTTCTGTTACACCCAGCTTACCGACACCGAGCAGGAGACGAACGGACTGCTGACGAAAGATCGCACTCCCAAACTTGACCTGGCATCCATCCGCGTGGCCACTGACCGGCATTCCAAAGCGATTCCCGGGGACATCATCAATGCGATCCAGTATGCCGCCGAGGTGACACCGTTCGAGGGCGCCTGACGACTCATACCGTGAGAGATACCGGTAGCGCTCTCGCGCTCAACGGGGTTTCCATGGGGCGCGTGCATAACCCACATGGGGTACGTCGATCCCGATCAATGCCAATCGTTCCGTAGGCCCTACTGGCTGGTAACAGGTTGGGCGTGCTTCGCCTGCTCGAATGCCTTCAGGAGGACCTCGACCGGCTGCGCGCCCGAGACGGCCAACGCATCGTTGATAATAAAGAGCGGCACGCCCTGAACACCCGCCTGCTGCATCTGCGCAATCTTCGAGCGCACAAGACCTTCCATCTTCCGGCTACGCAACGCAGGTTCGATCTCCTTCAACTTCTCGTCGGTGAGCCCGGCATCCTTCGCGATCGAGAGCAGCACGTCGACCTCGCCGATGTCCCTGCCCTCCTCGAAATAGGCCGACATCAGCGCATCCATCAGGTCCATACGCTTGTCAGCCGGAGCCAGCTCCATCAGCTCGTGCGCCGGTACCGTGTCGACGGCGACCTTTACCTTGTCGAAATCGAAGCGGAGACCTTGCTGCGCGCCGGCCTGCGTGACCCGCTCGAACATCGCCTCCATCTGCGCCTGGGGAATTCCCTTCCGCTTGGTGAACCGCTCGCGGAAATCCTCTTTCACACCCGCCTCCACCGGGTCCAGCAGGAACGGCAGCAGCGCGACCTCGACCGGCTCACCGGTCTCCTGCGTCCACTGCTCGGCCGCCTGCATCAGGTTCGACTTCCCAATCCGGCACCATGGGCACACCACATCTGACACAATCGCAACACGCATAAATGGATCGTCCTGTCCACCGCGACCCTGTCGCGGAAATTCAATATCCTTGGTGGTCTACCACTCAGCAGATAGCTTTCCAAAGGAAAGTATCGACCAAGGGGCAAAGTCTCGCATACGGCCCATGAGCACGGCCAGCGCCAATCCGACGCCATATTCCACGGCCCCGCACCACCGAGGCCATGAACCCATTCAACGTCTTGCGCACATAACTGCACCGGGGCTCGCCAGGATCGCTATACTAGAGGAAGATTGCGCCCAAGCGAGGTCGCAAGGAACCGGTCGATCCCTCAGGGGAACGACGGTGCCACACAGAGACTCAATTCCCGGAGATCCGCACATGTTTCGCTGTAAAGTCTGTGGCTGGATCCACGAAGGCGCCGCGCCGCCTGACGAGTGCCCCTCCTGTGGTGCTCCTGCTGACCGATTCCGCGCGATGGATTCGGCAGAAGTCGGTATGACGACGGCTGAACTCTCCTCCTTGGGGATCGCCGGCCAGGGTTATGACCAGATCGACGTAGAGGACGGTCGGCGCCTGCGCCTGCTGGCGTTTGTCGACGCGTCCTTCTTCTCGCCCTATACCATCCGCAGCGGCAAACGCTATCCACTCTACTCGGGCGACACGCAGTGGTTCTCGGACAACATTCCCTGCATGACGGCCTGCCCGTCGCACACAGACATCTCCCGCTACATTGCGATGATCGCCGATGGCCGCTACGCCGACAGCTTCGAGATCAACCGGGAGCATAACGTCTTCCCCGGTTGCCTCGGACGCATGTGCGCCCGCCCATGTGAGGATGCCTGTCGCCGCAAGGAAATCGATGCCCCGATAGGTATCTGCTACCTCAAGCGCGTGGCCGCCGACTACCGCGGCGAGACCCGGCGCGACATCGCGGCCCCGTCGAACGGCAAGACCGCCGCGATCGTCGGTGCGGGCGTTGCCGGCCTCACGACCGCCCGCCAGCTCGCCCGCAAGGGCTATTCGGTCGAGATCTTCGAGCGCTTCCCGGTCCCGGGCGGCGTGATGTGGACCGGTGTGCCGGAGTGGCGCCTGCCGCGCGATGTCATCGCCGAAGAGGTCGCGCTGATCACCGACCTCGGCATCAAGATTCACTACAACATGGAAGTGGGCAAGGACATCCAGCTCCAGGAGCTGGCCGACACCCACGATGTCGTCGTCCTCTGTGCTGGGTGCCAGACCGCCTCCACGCTCGGTGTCCCCGGCGACGATCTGAAGGGCGTTGTTTCGGGTCTCAAGTTCCTCGAAGAGGTCTCCCTTGGCCACGAAGACGTCTGGGTCGGCAAGCGCGTCGTCACCGTCGGTGGTGGATTCACGTCCATGGACTGCGTCCGCACCGTCCTCCGGCTCGGTTCCGAAGAGTCGATCATGACCTACCGGCGAACCATCAACGAAATCCCGGTCGAGGAGCTCGAGCTCGAGGAAGCCGAGATCGAAGGCGTCGAAATCATGTACATGGTCTCGCAGAAGCGCGTGGTCGGCGACGATCAGGGCAACGTGCGGGGCATCGAGATGGTGCGCAACGAGCTCGGTGAGCCGGACGCCTCCGGTCGTCGCCGCCCGGTCCCCGTTGAGGGCTCCGAGTTCGTGATCGACTGCGACATGGTCATCGCCGCGATCGGCCAGAAGCAGGACAACCGCTTCCTCGGCGACATGTTCCAGAACGTCGACCGCCGCGGCGTGCCGCTGCTGGACCAGAACCTCAAGACCGAGGTCGACAACATCTGGGCGGCCGGTGACTACGTCATCAACCCGACCAACTTCATCTCCGCCATCGGTGAGGGCAAGCGCGTTGCCGACCTCATCGACAAGGAGATGCGGGGTGTGGAGCCAAGGACGAAGGAGCTGGAGCTCACGCGCGTTCCGACCGAGTACATCTCCACGCCAAACCCGCTGCTCTCCGAGGGCGTCGCCGAGTGGTCGATGACTGCCATGAGCCGCCGTCTCGTCTGGGGCGACGACTATATCGCGGTGCCTCGCCAGAACATGCCGATGCTGCCGGTCCCGCAGCGTGGCCTGCACACGATGGACAACACGCTCGAGACCGAGATGGGCTACACCAAGAGCATCGGTTTTGAGGAAGCGAAGCGCTGCCTCCAGTGCCAGCTCAACATCTTCATCGATGGCAACCGCTGCATCCTCTGCAACAGCTGCGCGGATGTCTGCCCGCATGGGGTCATCGAGATGATCTCCCCGGACCGCATCTACAGCATCGATAACGATGTCGAGATGGCGGAGATGGCCCGAGCCGAGCTGGGCCCCTTCGCGGCCGCGATGATCATTGACGAGCGGGCCTGCATTCGCTGCGGCCTCTGCGTCGACTGGTGCCCCACCGAGTGCCTGACCATGGACCACTTCCGCCCGATACCAGCCGAGGCCCGCGAGAGCGTCGACCTCGCCATCGTCGCCGACTAGCGGACCCCAAAAGCCAGGCTGCCACAATGCGAACGAGCGTGGCAGTCTGGCAGCCTTCGCGACGACGAGGGCAAATTCCCCGAATCCAATGGCGTTTCAAGGCTGCCAGATTGTTTCCAGAGGGAGACGATTTTTGGCAGCCTTTGCCGTTAATCTCTTCATGACTGCCACACTGCCAGAAATATATGTATATGGATTATTGGCAGGGTGGGTACCCGTAGTGAAGGGGTCGCTTACGCTTTTTGCCCAAGGGCTTAGTAGCTACCAAGGGACGACATTGCGGCACTACGCGCGCATAAGCAGGACTTCCCCCACCGCAAGTCGTCCGCTACAGCCCTGGACATACCTTCGGAAAGACAATGTCGAACCCTCCGGGTTCGAGGAACAACGCCGGAACACGCCTTCTGTAGCGGCCGTACTTGGCCCGCAGGCCAATGTCGGCCCTCGGTGGCCTACCGCCGAGGGGACGACACCGCACCATACGCGCGTCCAAATCGACACACGGGGATTCCCCTGTCGCACACCTTCCCTATAACATGGCGCGCATTTGCCCTGACGGCAAAATGGGAAGGGGAGTCCATGCGCGAGCGTCGGTTCAAGAAACCGCTGCGGTACAGTGGGCACAGTTATCGTGCTCCTTGCACGGTGCACGTCACGATCTGCACCTGACAACGACAACGGCTCTTCGGCGATATATCCGGAACGGGAGTGGCGTTGAACGACGCGGGTCGTTTCGCGGAATCAGCATTGCTCACGCTCAATAGCGTGACCCACGGCGTTGCGATCGACACCCATATCGTCATGCCCGATCATCTTCACGCGATAATCGATCTCGGGACGAATCCATCCATCGATACGGACAACTCCATTCCCGATCTCATCCGCGTCTGCAAGATGCGCGTCATGAGATCCTGGCCCTCCGGAATACGGGACCGTGGGTGGAGCCGATACGACGTCCATTTGTGGCAGCAGTCCTATTACGACACACTGATCCGCAACGATACGCATTTGGAGACGACGCGGGCGTACATCCTCGACAACCCGCGCCAATGGATGGAGCGCGAACACCCGTAGCGAAGGGCTCGCTGCCGCTTTTTGCCTTGCAGGCTCAGCCACGGGGTTGCTGCCGCCAACAAGCGCCAGCGAGTCGGTTTGGCCCCAAGGCGCGCCAAAATAAGGGGGGCAATCGGGGTAGGGGGGAAAATTCGGCCGGGGGGGGCCCACACCATAGAGCCCCCCCCCCCAACACCCCCCGACCACCCCCCCAAT
>JAUJLY010000088.1 GCA_030447145.1 Thermomicrobiales bacterium | reverse complement strand
ATTTTTATTCAGAGAGTTTGGAGTACGTACTGCATCTTTGAACGTGTTGTACGTACGTTGCTGACAAGGTCTCCGTTGGGGGTTAGCCTTGGCGAAAAACACAAAGCGAATGCCGGATTTGCCCCAGGTGAAAGGCGGTATGCGCCACGGCGGCAAAGGCTCCCCCGATGATCTCCTCGCTGTCCCAGGATGTCGTGCCGTTGATCAGCTCGACCAATGTACGTTGGCGAACCCTCAACTCTTCCTTGAGTTCGGTCCACTCCTCCTCCGTCACCTCGGTCTTCGCCCAACTGGAGGCCCAATCCTGCCTGCCGGGATTTTCGCCCCGCATGTATTGAAAGGCAACATCGAAATAGAAGTTCAGGTGGTTCACCTGCGCCGCGACACTGGAGCAGCCAACACCAACCGGGCGCGACGCATCAGTGGCCGAGATTCCCTCGAGCGTTGGAAAGAGTGATTCGCTCGGGTCAAGAAAGGCGCCGTGCACATTGTCGAATGTCTCGTCGAAGACAAAGAGCAGCGACTCGCGGAAGTTCTTCACCGAAATCGTGCCTGAGGTTGTAGTCTCGCTCACGGATCTTTCCTCTCTAAAGACAACGAACTCATGAAATTTCATCTTAGCGACAGGACTGGACAGTTCCTGTCCGCATTCCATTAACCCCTAACCGGTTGTGACCCTGTGTCACATCTTGCCAGAGTAGAACATATGTTCTACTCTGGGTCTACGTCGAACTGGATAGCCTTCCCGCTCTCCTTACCCCGCCCATTCTCGACGTTGAGGACGCGCTTTTCATCATGGAGGGTATCTATGGCCATTGCCTGTCTTCGCATACCGCACATGGCGCTGCGCATCGCCCTGCTCGACCAACCGGAACTGGATGGCCTTCCGCTCATCCTTAGTAACCCTGAGAGCGGCCGCGCGGTTGTCATCGACGCAACCGATGAAGCCACGGCCAAAGGGATACGCTCCGGCCTGACGCTGCGGGAAGCGTCCGCACTCTGCCCCGAAGGCATTGTCCTGATGCCGAACCCGGTCATGGAGAGTCGTGTCGGTCAGGAGATCCTGACACAGTTGGAAGCAATCAGCCCGCTGGTTGAGGCCGATGAACAGGAACAGGGTTGCTGGTACATTGATCTCACCGGGCTTGATCGTCACTTCCCAACAACGACCGCTGCGACCGAGCACATGATTGCCTCTGTCCCCCCCGTCCTGAGAGCCCGCGCTGGAGTTGCCACGACCAAATTCACCGCCCGGGTAGCCTCCGACATCGCGAAACCAGGGAAGGTGCGCCCCATCAGAAAGAGAGACGAACAGCGTTTTCTCGCCAATGCTCCTGTCTCCTTGTTGCCTTTCCCCCCGGAGATGACGCACCAACTCTACCGGTTGGGACTCGCCACGCTCGGTGCCGTTGCTGCCCTTCCCGCCGCAAAGCTTGCCGCCCGTTTCGGGCCGGACGGCCGGCTGGCCTGGGAACTCGCCTCTGGCATCGACCGCCGGGCCGTTGTTCAACGACCCCGGGAGGAGATCGTCGTCGAGGAGTTGACGATGCCGGCACCGGCCATCAGCCGCGAGATGCTGATGATTGGACTCCGGCAGCTGGTCAATCGCGCCTTCAGCCGCAAGGGCCTTAAAGGGCGCCAGGCTCGCCAGGTCACCCTCCAGGCGAGGATCGAGAACCGCCGGTCATGGGAGCGCACAATGGTGCTGAAAGAACCATCCGGCGCATCCCAGATGATCACTGCGCTCGATCTCCGTTTGCAGGCGCTGGAGATGCCCGGTCCGATCGAAAGCGTCTCGCTCCATATCAGTGGCATCGTCAGTGAGATTGCGCATCAACAGGTACTACCGACGCTGCGCCCACGCCATTCCTCATCGGTCACTGAGGCAATCAACCAGCTCAAGCAGCGCTACGGACTCTCGCCACTCTTTCGCGTTGTGGAGGTGGAACCATGGTCAAGAATCCCGGAGCGGCGACACGCCCTCATCACCTTCGAGCCCTGAACGGGCCACGGCCGATCACCGTTGTCGCTCAGGCAGGACGCCCACTCGCCATCGTTGAGGAGCACGACCACCAGACCGTTGCCCTGGTCCAGGACACCTGGATTGTCCAGGACGAATGGTGGAGGCAGGAGATTCATCGGCAGTATTATCGCCTGTTGCTCAACGACGGCAGGCTTCGCACTGTCTACCACGATCGTGTCGCCGATACCTGGCATGAGCAGGCGTATTGAGGTGGCCCGGTTCCCATCTGATAAAGGCAGTGCGTTGGCTTACCCTCCTCGCCATTCAGGGCGAAGCCCGGGACCTCAGGTGGGTAAGCCCTGTTGTGAATACCAGCCGAATCCAATGCCCGAAGGGCATATTCCGGGACTCCTATGCCCTATACCGAGCTCCATCTGCATACCGCCTTCTCCTTTCTCGACGGGGCCTCCCTGCCCGAGGAGATAGTTGCCCAAGCCGTAGCCTACGGATACGAGTCCCTGGCGGTAACTGATCACGACGGCATCTACGGCGCCATGGAGTTCGCGCAGGCTGCACGTGCTGCGGGTATCACACCCATCACCGGAGCCGAGATCACGCTCGACGACGGCTCGCACCTGACGCTTCTCGCGGAATCCCGCATCGGCTACGGAAACCTCTGCCGCCTGCTCACCGACAGCAAGCACGGCCGTCCACCTGCTCCAGTACGCATCCCTGTAGGGGAGCACCTCGTGTGCTCCGGGGGAGAAGACAAGCTCCTCCCCTACGTTGATACCGACGGAGTTGCCGATGGAACGCTTGGCACCACATCACTGGACGACTACGCCGCGGGCTTAATCCTTCTCACCGGCTGCCGGGAGAGCCAACTCGCGCGCGCCGTCGATGAAGACCGGCTACGTGATGCCGAAACGATCCTGGCCACATATATCGACTGGTTCGGCCGGGAAAATGTCGTCGTCGAATTGCAGCAGAACTTCGTGTTCGGTGATACCCAGCGTATTGCCCGCCTCGTCACCCTCGCCAATCGCCTCGGTGTTCTTTACGCCGCTACCGGCAACGTCCACTACCACCAGCAGGATCGCCATCGACTGCAGGATGTACTCGTCGCGATCGCCAATCGCGCCACATTGGACACCTCGCACCGTGAGCGACGCCCCAACGCCCAGTTCCATCTCCGCACACCAGAGGAGATGGCCACGATCTTCGCTGCCTGGCCGAATGCAATCCGCACGACGGAGATGATCGCCAGGCGTTGCGCGGCCTTTGATCTCACCCGTGATCTGCACTACACCTTTCCTGATTACGAAACTGGCACCGGTGAAACTGCCGATGCCTTCCTTGCGCGCACCTCCTGGGAAGCGTTCGGCGAGCGCTACGCTAACACTGCATTACCAAAGATCGAGAAAGCCCGAGCCCAGCTCCAGGAGGAATTACGCCTCATCAAACGCCACGGCCTGGCAGGGTTCTTCCTGCTCTACCGGGATCTCTTGAACCTTGCCCGGGATGTGGCCGCTGAGATCCGAGGACGTGAGGCAACGGGATCGCGTGTCTTTCTGCCGCCCGGTCGTGGACGTGGCTCCGCTGTCAGCTCGATCATCTGCTACCTGATCGGCCTCTCCCCTGTTGATCCGCTACGGCATGACCTCTATGTCGGCCGCTTCCTCAACGACGAACTTCCATCGGTGCCGGATATCGATCTCGACTTCCCACGCGAGATTCGCGAGCGGATGATCGAGCGCGTCTACGAGGTCTATGGCGCGGATCGCGTCGCCCTCGTCTGTGCCTTCTCCACCTATCGTCTCCGTAGCGCCGTGCGTGATGTCGGCAAGACGCTTGGCCTGCCCCTCCCCGACCTTGACCGCATCGCCAAGCTCAGCGAACCACGCTCGGCAGACAGTCTCTCCGAGGAGTTGGATCGCCTGCCGGAATACGCATCCCGCAAGGACGCTCCGCCCTGGTGCTACCTCATCGATATCGCCAGGCAACTCTCCGGATTCCCGCGCCACGTCACGCAGCATGTCGGCGGCATGGTCATCTCCGCGACGCCGCTTAACGAGATGATCCCGATCCAGCCGGCCGCCATGGACGGCCGTTACATCTGCCAGTGGGAGAAGGACTCCTGCGAGGATGCTCGCATGATCAAGATTGACTTCCTTGCACTTGGCATGCTGTCGCTCGTCGAGGAGTGTCTCGATCTCATCGACGCCTCGGGCCAACCACCAATCGACCTCAGCCGCATCGACTTCAACGATCCACAGGTCTTCAGCATGATCCAGGAGGGCGATACTGTCGGAGTCTTCCAGGTCGAGAGCCGGGCCCAGATCCAGATGGTCCGGCGCACGAAACCGGAGTCGCTGGATGATCTCGTCGTCCAGGTTGCCATCGTCCGGCCGGGGCCAATCGTTGGCGGTGCCGTTACACCCTTCGTGGAACGACGGACGAATCCTGATTTCAAGCCCTTCTACGACCATCCGAAACTGGGGCCGATCCTGAAGGAGACGCTGGGCGTCATCCTCTACCAGGAGCAAGTGATTCAGGTTGCTGAGGTCATCGCTGGATTCAGTGCCGGGCAGGCAGATCAGCTCCGCCGTGCGATGACTCGCAAGCGCTCACACGAGGCGATGGAGTCAATGCGCGCGCTTTTCATCGCCGGTGCAGAAGGAGAAGATATCCAGGCCGACCTTGCCAACCAGATCTTCGACAAGCTGGCCGGCTTCGCCGACTACGGCTTCCCCAAGAGCCACGCTGCTGCCTTCGGCTTCCTCGCCTATCAGTCATGCTGGCTGAAGCACTATTATCCAGCGGAGTTCCTCTGCGCCCTGCTCAACAACCAACCAATGGGGTTTTACGCACCCCACGTCCTTATCAATGATGCCAAGCGTCATGGCATTCGCGTACGCCGGCCAGACATCAATGCCAGCCAGCTGGAATGCACCGTCGAGGGACGTCGGACCATCCGTATCGGGCTCTCGTTCATCAAGGGGATCTCGGAAGATGCCGCCCTGCGGATCGCTGAGGAACGACAGGCGCACGGCCCCTATCAGTCCCTTGCCGATCTCATTCGTCGTGTTGCGTTGCGTCCCGATGCGCAACAGAACCTGATCGCCTCCGGCGCATGCGACAGCTTCGGCTTGCAGCGCCGGGAGATGCTCTGGCAAATCGGCCTCTTCACCTCACCGAAGGGCTTCCGCAACAAGCACACGCGCGCGCACGGTGGACAACAACTTCCGCTCCCGCTTACGACCGCTCAGGATCACGTCGAGCTTCCCCGCACGACGTTCTGGGAGCGCATGACCGATGAGTACCGGGTGCTTGGACTCTCCGTGCTGCATCATCCACTTGGCCTGCTTCGTGGCCGGTTGCCCAGGGGGATGTCCTCGACGCAAGAGTTGGCGTCCATGCCCGATGGCATGAAGATCTGGCTGCCAGGCCTCATCGTCTGCCGCCAGCGTCCCGGAACGGCAAAGGGTATTACCTTCCTGCTACTGGAAGACGAGTTCGGCCTGGTCAACATCGTTGTCTACCCGAGCTTCTACGAGGAGCAGCGACTGCATGTCCGCTCCACGCCATTATTGATCGTGGAGGGACGGCTGCAACTCGGGAACAACAACATCAACGTCGTTGCCGAACGCCTGCACCCCATTGAGGATAGCCAGTTCGTCTATGTGCAGCGAGCCTGGGAGGAACGTGAGTATGCCGAAGATGATGCAGATCCTCAGGTGATCCAGCTCGTCCAAATCCCCTCGCGGGATCTCATCGAGACACCCCCTACTCCGGCGGATATTCGGGCCATTACTCCGGATTCACACAACTACCGCTAAATCGGAAACAGTCCTGAGCAGGAAGCCACCCCATCCATCCTTCATTTCACATCAGAACCACACCAGGCATGCAGCTCCCGGATCAGGGAGTACACTCCCCGTATGATGGCTACCCGGTGACACAAGCCGCAAGACAGATGTTTCACAAGGAAAGGGACTGAACGCACGTGCGAGCATTATTGAGCGTTTCGGACAAGACGGGACTCGTTGATTTCGCCACGATGCTGGCCCAGCATGGCTATGAGCTCGTCTCGACCAGTGGCACACTCAAGACCTTGACGGACGTCGGGTTGAACGTCTTCGCCGTTTCTGAGGTAACCGGATCGCCAGAGATGCTGGACGGACGTGTCAAGACACTTCATCCCAAGATCCATGGCGGACTGCTGGCCCGGCAAGATCTTCCTGAGCATCGCGCCCAACTGGACGAACACGGCATTACTGCCATCGACATGCTGGTCTGTAACCTTTATCCCTTCGAAGCCACTCTCCAAAAGGAGGGACTGGAACCAATCGAGATCATCGAGCAAATCGATATTGGCGGGCCGGCAATGGTGCGGGCGGCGGCGAAAAATTTCGCCTCCGTGGTAGTCGTAACCGATCCTGACGACTACGTGGCGGTGCTCAACGACATCCAATCCGGAGAGGTGTCCCAGCAACGCCGACGCTCGTTGGCTGCCAAGGCATTCGCACATGTCTCCACGTACGATTCCCTGGTCGCGGAATTCCTCCGGCAGGAAGACGGAGAGGCCATGTTCCCGCACGAGCTCTCAATCGGTATGCGTCTCGCGAAGACACCGAAGTACGGCGAGAACTCCCACCAAAAGGCTGCGGCATATCAACGGCTCCGCGCCGGAACACTTGTTCCCGGCATCCTGAAGGCCGAACGGCTTGCCGGAGAAGAGCTCTCCTTCAACAACTATCTGGATGCCGATGCGGCATGGCAGGCTGCTCAGCTATTTGACGGCCCTGCGGTTGCCATTGTCAAACACACCGTCCCCTGTGGACTCGCGGTACGACCCACACTTGCCGGAGCATACCAGGCCGCCTTCGAAGGTGACCCTGTATCCGCGTTCGGAGGAATCGTTGCTCTCAACCGAACCGTCGATCTGGAGACAGCGCAACTCCTCCGGAAGGTCAAGCTCGATATCATCATCGCGCCATCCTATAACGACGATGCTCTGGAAATCGTGCTGAAGAAAAAGAATACGCGCGTCCTCACCTTGCCAAACCGCAGTGAAGAACGTGTTGTTGAGCTCGACATCCGACCCATCCGCGGGGGGCTGCTTGTGCAGGAACCTGATATCACACCCGACGACACCTCCGCATGGAGAGTGGTAACCGACAGAAAACCGACGAACCAAGAGATCGCTGACATGGATTTCGCATGGCGAATGATTCCCCTGGTGAAGTCAAACGCCATCGTATTTGCGAAGGATCTGGCGGTCGTGGGGCTCGGTGCCGGCCAACCCAATCGCCTGGAGGGTGTCGCCATCGCCGCTCGTAAGGCGCGGGACAAGGCGACTGGAGCGATCATGGCCAGCGACGCTTTTTTTCCCTTCCCGGACGGAATCGAGCGGGCAATAGAGGCCGGCATCACCGCAGTCATCCAACCCGGTGGCTCCATTAAGGACGACGATGTCATCGCGGCGGCGAACCGGGCCGGTATCGCCATGATCTTCACCGGCAGACGCCACTTCCGTCACTGACATCATTTACAAGAACGTCCAAAGGATCTCGGGCGCCGATCATACTCACCCAACGCCTGCGGCATTATAAGGGTGAAAGAGCGAAGCGCTGTACTCTCCAACACGGAAGAGCCCGACTGGAGTGTTTTCCAGTCGGGCTCTTGGGATCGTCAGGAACACAGGGACGGATTACTCGGCCACTCCAGGCAGAACAGCCGCGGTCGCATCCAGGCGGGCAATCCATGCGGACGGGTTGCGAATCTCCTCCATCGTGGGCAGGTTCTCCGGCTTGTCCCAGACCCTGTGCGCGTAGTCGTGATTGCGCTGCCGCACGACCTCGTCGATGAACTCCTGTCCCTGACGGTACTGCTCCATCTTCACATCGAGACCGGTCAACTTGGCGAAGAGCTGGTCAGCCTGCGACCGCTGCTTTTGGCGCTCTTCGAACTTCCGGGAAATAATCTCGTAGTTCTCGAGCAAGTCCTTGCCCACGGCGTTCATTACATGGTTCGAGTACCCCTCGATCACGCACATTAGGGCCTGCATTTCCCCGAAGAGTTGCCGCTGCTCTTCGTCCATGAGGGACTCGATCCAGCTTCCATTTGAAGAAGTGGAACTACGGCCTTCCTGGATGCGCTTTGCGAACACCTTGAGTCCCTGGACGCCCTGCCGGAGGAACTCCGCATCCTGCTTCAGGAAGGACATGTATCGGTCCAACAATCCGTTGAAGTGCAACCGCACCCACGGGTGAGCCTCGAACTCGAATGCGTGCGTCGTTTCATGCAGTGCGAGCCACATCCGGAAGTCTTCCTTTGGAAGACCGAGCTTGTTCTCGATACCTCGGATGTTCGGCTCGACATAGTAGAGCTTTCCCGTGGACGTTACGGGCTCACGACCCAAGAGCGCGAGGTCATACTGACCAAGCACGCGACGGGCCATATAGCCGAGCAGGAGACCAATTTCGTATGACAGGATCGTCTGATTCATGCCACCCCATGCCTCGGTGACCATGTTGCCGCCACCTGAGGTGTCGAGGGATTCAATTGGCTCAAACATGCGCTTAAACCCCTCGAGATTGGCGTTGATCCAGTCCACGCGATCAAACGCATACGTTCGTTCGGTATTGGTCGGTAGCGAGCTGCCGGTGTACTCAGAAACGATCGGGGTACAGCGAGCAACCAACTCACCGTAATAGGCGTCAAGATGGTCTCGCTCAGTCGCCGTCAGGGCATTGCCCTTGTTCATGCCCGTGGCAATCTCGCGCGAGCGATCCCAGTCGATCATTCCCTCCGGTCGGTCCTTCCTGGCATACTCCTGTATCCGCTTTCCAGCCCAGACTCCAAGCGCTGCGCCCGCCATGGCTCCCGCCGCAACATAGTTCTTGGACAGCCTTGGTTCCCGACTGGAGCCGTTGTTCAGGGAATTCATGTAGTAAAACTCGCTTCTTGTTGATCTCAGATGAAGATGAAAACGCACTGATGCCTAAGAGTAACGCATGGAGGAAGCGACCTGAGGAGCAACTGCTCCGATAGGGCGACAGGTGGGAAAAGGGGCGGCGGAGGGTGATGCGGCAGTTGGGGTTATTTTCGGGGGGTTAACGCAGT
>JAUJLY010000087.1:5354-9123 GCA_030447145.1 Thermomicrobiales bacterium | reverse complement strand
ACACATCAGGGCGCACGCCAAGCTTCATTTGAGCACGTCCCGGTTAACGGTCGCGGTCAGTACCCTGTTCAGCAGGTCCCTCGCTAGGCGGACACATGGAGAACGTTCCCATGACGTTGCTGTAGCCCTGATGATGAACACCCGGGTTAAGGGTGCCACTGAAGCCGACCTGTTGCGCTACGCAGGCATGGTGCTGCCCTAAGTCCCTCCCACTTGGTTGGGCACTTGCCGGTGTCGCGGCTAATGGGGTAAGCAGTGTTGCAGCAAGAGCAGCCTTGATCCAGAATCGTCGCATCTTTTTCCTCCGTACGTTGTCACATGCTGAATAGGGTTATCGTGGTTGGGTGCGTCGTCCCTGGTTAGCCGGGACCGCGCGTCAAATCCCCGGTAGTAGTGGTTTTGGTCCGGGGCGTCTATTGCTCAGGTTGGAGCTTGGTGACACGCACCTTCAGCAACCGCTCCTCGTGCTCCGCGCTGGGCGGAACGTCCGACATTTTCAACTCATAGCGGCGCTCATCGGCGCTGCAGCATGTACCAGTCATCAACATTCCTCCTTTCGATCCGGTCCACAGGCATCAGTCCATACGGGGACGCTGGCCACCTCTGGCTCCGTCGTCCCTGACCCAGGTAGAGGTATCCGCTCCGGAGCTCCTCTGCTGTTGGCCACCCTGGTCGCCACGTTGCTGCTGGCAGCAGTTCATGATGTTATCCGCGGCCTGATCACGCTCAATGTTTGCCGCGCGCGCCGCCCGATCGAGATCATCCAGCGTTATGGTGTTGTTATCTCCGTGATTATCGTTCGGTGCGCCACAGCCACAACTCATACACACGGTAATCGCCTCCTGTACGATGATCGCTATGTCCTACAGTGTGTAAGACATGGAGGTATTGTCGCACAATTTGTATCGCCGCGTCACTGTTGTGATCATCCATACATCTTTCCGTCCACCAGTTCCCTACAAGAACGTACCGCCATTGCATCCATCTTCCCAGGCCCTGCCGCGGCATCCCTCATTCCTGCACGGTCACCAGGAGTACGACGCCAGTGACGATGGGCGGTGAGCATCGTCGGGCCCGTCTTGTTCATGGATGCCGTCCCGTTTCCGGTCACGTTTGCTCCGCGAGCCGCCGCTCGCCACCGTGCTGATGCTGCGGTTCTCCCTTCGATATACGGAAATGCAGGGTCAACAATGCTGCCGCCACGACCAGGAAGATAATGTTGAGCCAGAAGGTGTAGTCGATACCGAAGTGGACTTGTTCACTGAGCGCCGGGCGCGCAGTCGGTGTCAAGCCAAGAACCGAGAAAAGCACGTGAACCGTCAGACCTGCCGCCACCATGCAGACGTAGAGCAACCCTGAGAGGTAGACCGCGTAGCGCCAGCCGTAGTACTTGGCATGGAGGTAGACGACGGTTGCCGCGACGAGGTCAGCACCGAGAAACGCCATGACACCGCCCAAGGCGGCCCCCTTCGACCAGAGCAGCGCTGCGAGCGGCACATTGCCCATCGAACCAATGAAGGTAAAGAAGGCAACGAGCGGTGCGATCAGGGCGTTCTCGAGCACAACGAGGGCGGAAGGGGCGCCCTCACCCGAGCGCAGAAAGAGTGCGCTCCAGAAGCGATCTGGCACAAAGACGGAGATGAAACCGGCGACGGTGAAGCCGAACAGGATCTCCTTGTAGGCCATCTTCCATTCCATATAGAAAGCGTTGGCAATGGCCCTCCAGCCGGCAAGTGAACTCAATTTTTCCCGCCAGCCAAGTTCCTCCGCAGATGTCTCCTCATCCGCTTGCTCTGCAGCCTGCTGCTGCTCGGCATGCTCGCGTGCTTGATCCGCCAGTCTGGCTGGAAACCAGAGGTGAGTGATCGCGTAAGCATAGGTGATCATGAGCAGGCCGAGAAGGATATTCGCGACGAAAAAGCGCCATCCCAGCAGGACCCACAGCACGATCCCCAACTCGATAACGAGGTTCGTCGAGGCGATGAGGAAGGCCACGCTGTTAATCGGATGCGCCCCTTTGACCAGCACCGAGCGGGTGGCCGCAAGCGCAGCAAACGAGCACGATGACGAGATGAACCCGAAGACGCTGGCCAGCCCCGTCTGGCGGACACCACGCTCCCCGAGCGTCTTCGCCATCCGGTCCCGCTTGATAAGAACCTGGATGCCGGCCGAAATGGTGTAGCCGAAGATCAACGCCCATAAGGCTTTCCACAGGATACCGGCACCTGTGCTGAAGGCTTCGATAACTTGGTCCATCTACCTCTCCAATCCAAGAGCAACTGCTGTATCCTACACATTGTAAGCCAAGGGGCTCACTGGACAACCGGCGTTATCGGCGCACTCGTGGCTACCCGAGGTCACATTGGAGAGCAAGCTGTTTTTCCAATCCGGGACTGTGCCAGGGATCTTGCGCCCACGCGGCACTGCGACTTGCGGAGAAAAGGGCTGATCATCGCTGTAGGGACAGTTCCTGGGTACCTGCCCACCATCCGGCAGGCAGGATCATTGAGTACGGTGGCGTGCGGGATATCTTCTGGAGCGACTCACTCGACCCACCGATAGCACACACAGCCAGTGAGAGCTGAGGCGAGCATGATGACGAGCGACTGAAGACTGTTCCAGCCCGGAACCACCCTCACGCCCCTTGGTATAGGGCTACGCAGACCTGACCGCAGAAATCACGCAGCAGGGTACGCGACAACAATGATGAGACGGTCAAGCAATGGACCGACTAAACCGCTCGATGGCTGCAGTAAGCTCGGTAAGCACCTCTTCCTGATCCGAATGTCCGTGCTGGCATGCCCCCATGACGCAGCCATGAATGTGCTCCTCGAGCACAAGGAGGCCCGCCGCCCGAGCAGCCGCCATGATCGCCGAGATTTGCGTGAGGATGTCCAGGCACGGCTGATCCTCCTCGACCATTTTCTGTACACCTCGGACCTGCCCCTCCATCAGTCGGAGTCGAGCAAGAATATTCGCCTTGTCCGGGACATGGGATGGGGTTGCGGGCCTTACTCCCGATCCGTCGTGCTCTGGAGTGGTGGTCGGTCTGGACGCCTTCTCGTTCATACCGGTATTGTACCCTATGTACCCCCCAGGGGTATAAAATTCTACGGTTGGGTATCGCCCAAGGCATATCCTCCAGAACCTAGGGCTTGGTGCAGTCCATCAGTCGCGAGGCAGGTGCTCTCCATCAGGAGCGTGGTGACGCACGTCAGTGGTCTGGGTGCCCCTTGGTTTTCGACATATACGGACGACGCGTTTTGACGGATATACCCGGGCGGGGTATCATTGACAACTAGAACCGCCACTCATCTTGTTCTGGAGGCCCCACCATGACCATAACGACCAACTCAAAGCCTGAGACCGCGCACGCAGAGGCGACGTTGCCCATCACTGGCATGACGTGCGCCTCCTGTGTCCGGCGAGTTGAGAAAAGCCTATCCAAGCTTGAGAGCGTGGTGGACGCCAGCGTGAATCTGGCCACCGAAAAGGCGACAGTGAGTTACGATCCACAAACCGTACGCCTGGACCAACTCAAGACGGCAGTCGAGAAAGCAGGGTATGGCGTCCGGGAACTCCCGGTGGAGACGGGCACGCTCGTCGCCACCACACCCACCCCCGAGCCGTCTACCCCTGGCGAGACGACACTGCCAATAGAGGGTATGACCTGTGCCTCCTGTGTCCGACGAGTCGAGCGGGCGTTGAACAAGGTTGACGGAGTCACTCAAGCGAACGTCAACCTCGCGACCGAGAAGGCGAGCGTCTT
>JAUJLY010000087.1:0-5254 GCA_030447145.1 Thermomicrobiales bacterium | reverse complement strand
GCCCTCGCCCAGATCGTTCGGCTTGTCGAGGAGGCCCAGGGATCCAAAGCCCCGATGCAACGTCTCGCAGACAAGGATCTCGTCCTATTTCGTGCCAGCCGTGCTCGGGCTGGCAGCAATAACTGCCGTCATTTGGTACGTCTTCGGACCCGACCCCAGGCTGACCTTCCTGGTCTCAGCCGTCGTTGCCGTGCTGGTGATTGCATGCCCCTGCGCCCTGGGTCTGGCGGCACCGACCGCCATCATGGTAGGCACCGGGAAAGCCGCCGAGCACGGTATCCTGGTGCGTGGCGGTGAGGCACTGGAACGGGCCCGCAAGATCAACGCGATCGTGCTGGACAAAACTGGCACACTCACCCGGGGCAAGCCGACGGTCACACGCATCGTGCCCTCGAGTGGCTGGACAGAGACCGACATCCTGCGAGCCGCGGCCGCCGTGGAAGTTGGTTCCGAGCACCCGCTTGGCGAAGCGATCGTGTCCCGGGCCCACGAACAAGGGATCGCCCTGCCACAGGCGGAGAAGTTCCGGTCAATTACGGGCAAGGGCGTTGAAGCAGAGGTTGAGGGTCGGACGGTCACCCTTGGCAACCGCGCCCTGATCACCGGGGCCGGCATCAATCTCGGCGAGACGGCCATCCGTGCTGAGGAGCTCGCCCGCACCGGCGCAACGCCGATGTTTGTTGCGATCGATGGTGAGGACGCTGGATTGATTGCGGTCGCAGATACGCTCCGACCAGAGTCCCGCGAGGCGATCGATCAGTTGAAGGCGCTTGGGCTTGAGGTCGGGATGCTGACCGGTGACAACCGGGCGACCGCGGAGGCGATCGCCGGCGAGGTGGGCATCGAGCATGTGTTGGCCGAGGTCCTTCCCGAGCAGAAGTCTGACAAGGTCAAGGAGCTGCAGGACTCGAAGAAAATTGTCGCCATGGTGGGTGACGGCATCAACGACGCGCCCGCCCTGGCACAGGCAGATCTGGGTATCGCCATCGGCACAGGGACAGACGTGACCATGGCTGCATCAGACATCACCCTTATCGGTGGTGACCTTCGCACGATCATTACGGCGATTGCGCTCTCGCGGCGCACGGTGGGCACCATCAAGCAAGGGCTCTTCTGGGCCTTCGCCTATAACGTTGCCCTGATTCCGGTGGCCATGGGTGCGCTCTACCCGGTCTTCGGGGTGCTGCTCAACCCGGTGCTTGCCGCGGCCGCGATGGCGATGAGCTCGGTCAGCGTGGTTACCAATGCGTTACGCCTGCGCGGCTTCGCGAAGCCTGATAGCGCACAGGAGATCCTGCATCCGCCACTACGCACTCGGATCGCCGACGCCGGGTACCTGGTGGCGATTGGCCTGCTGACACTGGTCATTGGTGCGGGCGCGCTGTGGCTCAGCGAAGAGAGTGGCATGGGCATCAAGGCTCATGAGACAGGGCAGGTTCCCGCGGAGCCGAGTCACAAGGACGTGCCAGGCACGTGAACAGCTCAACCGTCACTGCTGTCTCATACTCCGCCACATGGTGCTCGAACTCATTGGGGCTCACGAGGCCTATTGCTGAGACGGAATAGTCACACACTCCCGGGCAGGTCCGAGAGCCGAGCCCAATGATCCTATTCGTTGGGCTCGGCTCTCGTCGCCAGTTAGTTAACGACCTGGACAGGGGTGCCCATGGGGGTCCAGTCGTAAAGGATTGACGCCACATCTAGCGGCAGGTTGACACAGCCGTGACTCATCACCGCACCGAAGTTGTTGTGCCAGTACGCCCCATGGAACGCATGGCCGACATCGGTGAAGTACATGACATCAGGAACATCCGTAACGTTGTAGTACTCCCCGCCGATCAGGCCCTCCATGTCCTCGATCTCCTTTTTCACGACGATAGAGAACAGCCCCGTCGGCGTGTCAAATCCCAGCTTGCCCGTACTTACCAGGGAGGTGATCACTGGCACGTCACCCTCGTATGCCCACATCCGCTGCTGACTGATCGACACCACGATCGACTTTGCAGCACCAGGGACCGGTCCCGGTCCTGGTCCAGCATCGGCGACATCAAAGCTCGGCTCCGGAGGCGGAATGAAGAGATCCTCTGAATAGGTCGGGATGTTGCCCTGGGCGACAGGAGAGGTATCGAGCCTGTACTTCTTGGCGAGCGTCTGGCCGACCGGCACCATGCTGACGTTGCTGCCTGGCTTCCACGCCAGCTGCCCACGCTCAAAAACCTGGTAGGTCACGCCGTCGAGAACATACTCCTCAGTGAGCGGATTGCCGAGATAACTCTCCCCACCGCTGTTCTGCCAGAAGATCAGGAAACCATGGGCAACGCTATGCTGTGTTGCTTCTACATAGATCGCATCACCGCCGACCTGGGACGCCTCGATCGGGAGCCAAGCCCTCATCTGATTTGCTGACTCAATACCCGCTGCCGACCGCTCACCTCCCTGGCCCGTCGGGACGTTCAAGAATGGGACAGACCGCTGCACCGTTACCGGGCGAAGCTCTTCGCCGATCGTGCTGAGGATGACGGTGTTGCCGTTTGCGTCACCCTCCGGCCAGTACTCAAAGCGGGCGTACTGCAGATATTGGACGATGTGTCCATTTTCCAGCGTGATCTCCGGCGTGATTGGATAACCGAACGCCGACGCACCACCAGCGCTGCGCCAGAGGTCGAGGAACAGACGGTCCAGCGAGTGCCCCGTCTCAGGTATGTAGACCGTGCTTGGCGGTGCCCACTCCGCCTGCTGAGCCACTGCCGGTGTGGCCGGTATCAGGCTTGAGATCAGCAGAGCGATTAGTGCCAGGATCAGGGTCAAAGCCTTGACACCTCTGTGCCAACGCATAGGCGTCTCTCCAAAGTTCCGCACTATCAGACCCTCTCGCTCGCGACATCTCGTTTCGCCTTGCCCAACGTGTGCGTTGAACATCTTTGTACGACTCCTATCCATATGGGATCAACACGCCTGGTGGCTGGCTACGTGCTGGACACCAACTCGGCACGTACGACGTAGCGGGAGAGGTATTGCCCCGATGCCTCGTCGAACTCGCCGCCGCAGGTGATCAGCGTGAGGCTGGCAACCAGCGTGGAGCCGACAATTTCCGCGATCGCCTGACTCGTCAATTCTTCAAGCAGATACAACCGTACCCAGGTCACTTCATAGGTGAAGACATCGTCACTCTCACCCTCGACATGGATCTCGTCCCCCTCGTTCAGCGCTGCCAGGTCGAAAAATACGGCGGGGCCAATGTCCCAGTGGCCGAGGCAGCCGGCCATGACCGTATTATTCCCCTCCCCCAATTGAGCGGTTTCCCTATACCAGGAAACGACCCAGGGACCAGATGGGTCGAGCATGGTGCCGTCGACGATTCGATTCTGTTCGATCGCTGCATCGATTGCTACAGCAGGAATCCGGATGCCCACGGGCGGCTGTGGTGCATCAACGTCGATGGATACCGGATTCAGGCCAAGCGGCCCTGTCTGCAGTGCAGGTCCATTTGATGAGGTCATAGGCCGTTGCGTGGAGGGTGCAGGGCCGGCATGACTTGCCAGCGGCACTCCAGCCAGTACCACCGCCAGGAGCGTGCCCGGCAATGCCCTGCGTGTCACATACATGTCGTTCTTGTCCTTACTTCTTCTCAGCTGTCATCACGAGCGTATGGGGATGAGAGAAAGCGTGCAGTGCCACCCGGTCTCCAGCACCTCGCCGTCGGCTACAAGCATTCCATCCGCCGTTGATGCCGATGGAGCCACGCGGGCAAGCGGGGATGTCGCCTTGATCCGTCGGTCTGAACATCAGCCGCGGAGTCCCGAATGGCAGTCGCCGGCAGTTGGGCTTGCTCCGATGCGCACGAATTCGCCGCACCGGGCCCTGGTCCTTGCCGGGGAGCTGTCGCCCTTCGGACGCACGTCGGCCTAGATCAGGTAGACCTGCAACATCGCACGGAGGACGCCGGGTGGGGTGATCGGTTCGACCACCGCAGAAGCGTCGACATCGATGAAGACCAGCTCCTTCTCGACGCCGACAGGAGGAATGACAAGGGGAGGTGAGCCACCCTGAAGGGTGGCTGCATTGGGACGAACCCCACACTCCTTGTGCGGAAGGACAAGATGAGGCTCTGGGACGGTCGAGATCCCGCCCTCGATTGTGAGGTCGCGGGCATCGGGACCAGGCAGGGGAGCGACCGCGATTCCAGATGCTGCGAGAGGACCCGCCGTCGTGTGCGCCGCCATCACCGCATCATGCCCGAAGAGAACGAGCATCACCAACAGAACGACCAAGGATCGCCGTGGATGGCGTGAGGTCGCCCGTTTGCGCAGTTGTGCCGTTCTCATTAGATACATCCCTGCTCGCTGCTTCTGCACAGCTCAGCAACTATAGCGCACGCCTTCTCAACGCGTAAGATGTGTACGTACACTGCAGGGTCGCGACGATGTTTGCCAATCGTCGTCCGGGGCTGCCCCAACGATGGGAGTGAGCCGGCGGTGCCTGGAATCACAGTCCACTGTAGGCATGGAGCCCCCCGAACCAGTAGTTGCCGAAGTAGGTGAAGGCAACGGTACCGAACGCGAGGATCAGAACGACGGAGCTACGACGGCCGCGCCAGCCGCGCAAGCTCCGTGTATGCAGGTAGACCCCATATATCAACCAGGTGAAGAGGGCCGCGGTCTCCTTGGGGTCCCACGACCAGTAGGCGCCCCACGCCGCATGCGCCCAGAGCGAGCCGAGGATCAGGAGCAGCGTCTGGGCAGGGTAGCCAACCATCACGGCACGGAAGGCTGCATCGTCCAGCAGATCCTTGTTGGGGAGCCAGGAACGAGGCCGTCGCTCGACGACGAGATAGAGGACCGCAGCGGCAAATGAGAGGCTAAAGGCGGAGTAGGCGATGACCGCTGACGAGACGTGCGCCGTCAAGATCCACTTGTCCTGCAGTGCCGGGATGAGCCCCTGCACCTCGCGAACCCCGGGTGGGAGGCTCCAGACATAAAGAACCATTGCCAGTGCCACCGGCAGGGCAACGGCGCCCATTGCACGTGTTCCATATGTCCGCTCCAACAGGAGATACCCTACGAGCACGACAAAGATGAAAGCCACGGAGAACTCGTACATGTCGGCGTAAGGACCACGGCGGGCAACGAGCGCCCGAAAGACGACTGCCAGGCCAGCGAAGAGTGCGCCCACCAGGGTGACCAGCGAGGCTAGGCGGCCGACCATCGTCTCGCCGCCAAACGACGCCCTCCATCTCCCGCTCATGCCCGTGCCA
>JAUJLY010000086.1 GCA_030447145.1 Thermomicrobiales bacterium | reverse complement strand
GATTACGTGGTCGAGGTGCGGTTCCCGTCGGGTGTCAGCATCCAAAGCGACCCAGTGTGCGGGCCGAGGCAATCGACCGTACCGCAGCCCGGTATCTGCGATATCGAGGTAGGGGAGTGGGGTGACGTCTCCACGCTGATCACTGCCCGTTCCACGTTGACCGGGACCGACTCGAATGGGCTCTACCTCGCACTCGAATTTGACCAGTCCCTTCCCCTCGATTCGCGGGTGACGATCGACGTATTCCTGCGAGTTTCAGGTCAGGGAGGGGATTACCAAGAGGTCAGCGCCGTCATCGTCGATTCGTCGGAGGTTCCATCCTCACCCGGGAGCGGAGTCGTGTCAGGGCGGATCGAGATGACGTCGAATATCACCACGCTCCAGGGTGAGGCATGCACGAGCAATGACACCTACGAGCAGGATCTCGTCCTGTACGAATGGGGTGACACGACAGTGCTCGGGCGTATCCAACACTCAAGCTATTCGAGCGGGCGCATAGGGATGACGAGTGACGGGACAGATACGTTCGCATGTCTCATCGAGTTCAGCTTTGAGAATGTCCCAGAGGACCGGATCTATACGGTGGCCCAGGTTTCCCCTGGAGAAACGTTTGCATGTCGGGCGTGTTTCCTTGGCAAGATCACCCCAAGCCAACACGCATGGCAGGTCCTGGAACCGTAATCTGGAGCCGAGAACCGGAAGGGGAGCAGCTGCTCCAGGAACGCTATCCTGGCTCCCGACGCCACGTCCAACCGTCGATCGATCCCAGCTCGGCCGTTGTGCGCTCCGCCTCGTTCGCTGAGTAGTCCTGGCCCTGGTACGTGTAGATGTACCCCGGCCTTGCGGTGAAGGGCCGGGTCAGCGCCTTGGAACTGACGGGGTTGGTTTTGTAGAGCGGGTCACCGGAGATCGACGGTACGGGGTCATCGTACTCCCGAGGCGCGGGCTTCTGCAGCTTGATGCGATCGGTTTCCGGGTTCCAGTACACGGCCAGGTCCCAGAACTCGACGGCATCGTGGACCACCCCCACCCTCGCCCATCCATCGGGCCCTACCGTGATGGGGCGATAGTCGGGCCGACCTACCACGGAGTATTCCAGTTCCAGCGGCGTCTCCCGGTCTGCCACCTGCATGCGGTGAAACCGGGCGGCCCGTTCGCAGACCTCATCGAGTTGGGATCGAGGGACGGTCCTGGTCGTCATGGGGGAGCATATCAGAACGGACGTTCTAATGGGTTGGGAGGGGCGGCTGGTGATCAAGCCGGGGATGAATATGCCGTGACCCACACAACTGAGAACCCTATGTACAGGGAGAATGAACAGCGTAAACGTTCACGCTGACAATTAGGCAAATAAATGATGTAACCTAATTTTATCGAATTAGCACCAAAACGCTAGATGGAGCTGAAATCCGCCAAGTATCACCGTTCCGGGGCGTTTTTGGGTTACTTGGGCCCATCCGGGCAGAACTCGGGCTAGACCTGCGCCAAACTGGCACCCATAAACACTTGCGTAATCTCATGCAGATCTGTAACATATAAATATCAAGACCCATTCCGGTGCTTCTCAGGAAGTGCGACAGGAGTGGGTCTTCCCATGTCTGAGAGCGGAATCCTGTGAAGTATTCGAAGCCGCATCTGACGTTTGAACAGCAGATCAACCAGCTTATTGAGCGCGGGTTGATTGTCGACTTCCCCGCACAAGCCGAGCACAACCTGGCCATAATTGGCTACTACCGACTGAGTGCCTATTGGTATCAGTGGCGAATCCGGCCCCTCGGTCATAACGAGATCACAGATACACCCCATGACGAGTTCGAAGGCGGACATTCATTCGAAGAAGCGGTCGATTTGTATTCGTTCGATCGACGACTCCGTCTTATGCTCATGGACGCGATTGAGCGTATCGAGATCGCTCTTCGGGTCAGGATCGCATACGTCGTTGGGAAGCATGGACCTCTCGGATACCTAGACGCGGTGAACCTAGGTCCTGGTTGCCATGGACGAAGGATCAAGGACGGTCCGACGAACTATGAATGGTTCATCAATCGCAACTACGAACTCTTCGACATGTCCTCAGAAGTCTTTGCCACTCATGTGAAGGACAAATATGATGGGATACCCCCGATCTGGATCGCAACAGAGACATGGGATTTCGGGATCCTGAGCACCTTCTTCCAAATCATGTCGCTCGCCGATCAATTGGAAGTGGCCCGGGGCTTCTCGCTTCCCAAACCCACTATGCTGACAAGCTGGCTACTCTGCCTGAACTACGTTCGTAATGTATGTGCTCATCACAGTCGTCTTTTTCGTCGGACACTGGTGAACAAGCCGGGAAAGAAGGATCTGAGACGCATCGACGCACTCAGGCATATCACAGAAATTCCAGCACAACGCCAAGACAAGCTTTACATTGCACTCTGTGTGATGTTGTTTCTCATGCGAACCGTTGCTCCAGGTTCGCAGTGGCCCGCAGCCCTGAAGGCATTCCTGCGGAGTTTTCCGCGAATTGAGGGCAGCAGCTTGTCCGACTATGGATTCCCGGAGGGATGGCTTGACGAAGCGATATGGATTTAATGACGCAGGCGCAATAGAACCCGCCGCCACGTTCGAAGACGCGAGGCACCAAGAACCACCCCTCCTTCAGCTCATCGCCATAGGAGGGGTGGTTCGGTGTGGACCAAAGCGATCTCTGTGATGTATGGGTAATCGAGCAATCGGCGGTCCACGGTTCTTCTCATCGGGCGGGGCGCGACAGCGGCTCCCGAGGTATTCTCAGGAGCGGTGTCGGTGGCTATCGGTGCGTGTGAGCGATCCTGGCGCGTCTGGCACCCTATCTAGTAGGATCGGCAAGCAACGCGAAGATATTGCTAAGGTGCTGCTTCCCCACCTCGTGCGTGACCCGGATCGAGCCTGACGCCATGCCCTCGCCCGAGTCGTTCACGCTCTCGGGGGCGACGACATAAACCAACCAGGCGCCGTCCGTATCCTCATCCATCACCAACTCACGAGAGACTAGGAGCGGCGCTGCCCCGTCCTGTTCCAGGGTGATATCTGCCGTCGTGCTGATCGTGCGTGGCTGTACCTGTGTGCCCATGATGTTCCTGCTTTCTTGGTGGAGATGAGGGGGTCGGCAACCCGACCCCCGGTGTATGCCCTAGGCTGCGTGCTCGTGGCCGGTTCCCCGGCAATGCCAGCACGTCACGAGAATGTCCACGCGACGACCTACGAACAGTTCCGTGCTTGGCATGCATCCCTGCCCATTGCACGCTGCGCACATCGTTGGCTCTGGTTCTGGATCAACACTCTGGCGCCCCAACTTCTCGCGGGCGGCAACAATTGATGAACGAGTCAGTGAGACATCGTTCCCGGTTCCCATTCCCTATAAGTAGATGCGTCGGGGAGAACGATTTTCCGGGAATCATAGAGTGGGTGGCCGAGTGGTGGTGCTGGTCGCGAAGCGGGCCTACAAAACGCCAGTTAGAACCGATAGGGAAGCAAAAGGGAAGCATATCCCCCTCGATGCACAGGAGTCCCTCTCATCAAGCGCTCGATTTTCCCGATCGCATAGGCTTTGCTTGAGCTACGTATCGGGAACCCAACCCACTACCTAATGCGGTTGAGACTGCACTCGGCTCGCATGCACCCTTTGGAAATTCTGGCGGCTGCGAGGGATGTTGACGGAGGGCCGGTTTTGGCTAGACCCGACGCTGGAGCCCTCGTGGCAAGCGCGTCTCTCCCCTGAGCTGCAGGCAAAGTCGCAGTTCATGTCCGGGTGGCTGGCACTGGAGCAGGGTGATGTCGAGCACGCCGAGCGCTCCGGCGAGGGAGCGCTCACGATCGCGCGAGAGCATAACGACGACAGCGGCATGGGGTTCGCCTACCGGTTGCTCTCGTTCGTCGACAGCCGTGTGGACAGGAACCCGCGGGCGATGGAACGGATGGAAGCGTCGCTGATCCATCACCGGAAGGTCAACGACGCCGACAGCATCGCCGGAGCACTCAACAACCTGGCGATTCTCGCGCTGGACGCCGGGGAGTACTAGCGCGTGGTCTCCTATTGCGCGGAGTCCCGTGATGCCTTCATGGCCCTCGGCAACCTGCACGGCGCGTCGCACAGCATCGACACGATGGGCGTTGCACTCTACTGCCTCGGACGATTCGAGGACGCAATGCGCTGCTCGCGGGAATCCCTGGCGATCGACCGGCAACTGGCGGACGCGCGCGGTACGGCGCACTCGATCACGTCGGGAAGTGTGCCAGGGCGCTGGGGGATCTGCCGGCTGCCTGGGAGGCGCACGTGGAATCGCTGCAGCTCAGGAAGCACCTGGGCGACCCTCGGGGATTGCTTGTCTGGCTGGAAGCAGGGGCACTCTAGCTTGCCCATGCGGGCTGCGCCGAGCAGGCCGCGATGGCCCTTGGCGCGATCGAGGTCACCCGCACCGCGTCGACGATTCCCCTGCAGCAGCATGAAACAGGAAATCATGAGGAAACCGTGTTGATGGCCCGTCAGCAGTTGGGTGTGGCGCGGTTTGAAACCTTGCTCACCAGGGGACGCTGGCTCTCGGTCGAGGAGATGGTCTCCCAAGTGCAGGAGGTGGCCACGATCCGGGTGCGGGAGCTGGCAGGGGGCAAGAGGGCCGCGCAGGACGGCCTCGGGGAACGCTTCGGCATGACCCCGCGGGAGAACGAGGTGCTGTTGCTGATCGGGAGGCGCTTCGCCGACAAAGAGATCACCGAGGCGCTCTCCATCAGTCCCCGCACCGTCGCCCGGCATATCACCGGAATCTTTACCAAGATGAACGTGCACTCACGCCGCGAAGCGGCAGCGCTGCTTGGGGCGCATGGGGAACCCCACGGCTCCTGACTGCACGGGAACGGCCTCGGAGGAGATCATCCGGGGGCCGTTCCTTACTGATAGCCCTTCGACCGTCGCGCTTCCGCTAGCGGTGGTGAAGACGATTGGTTACGGCTGCCGCATCCGTCTCACGGACAGTTATGGAACGGTCTTGCAGAGGATGATGTCGCCTGATACTCCACTCCCATGCATGAAGGGGCGGGAAAGGCCAACGAGCTCTGGCCGTGGTGTGGCACGTGGCCTCAGGCAGCGTCGATGGTTGCTGCTTTTCCTTCACGATGCCCTCGTACGGCTTAAGGTCGGCCTTCACGCTCAAGATCTCGCCAGTTCTCGTGTCACGCTTGGCGTAGTGTCCACTCGGTAATTGAAACTGCGATCGTCCACGGATGGCCCCAATGCGGCCGCCACCCTTCCGGTTCTTTGCCATCTCGATACTATCCTCTGGTTTCTCCTTATCATCTGCCTGAGAAACGTCCCCGCTCCTTTGCAGATAACATCATTATACAGCATTCATAGAATATTACCAAGGAAATCCGGTTTTAAACGCCCTAAAGCAATGGGCTAACCAACATCCATAGACGATCTGTTCGGCCGGGAACGACCGTATGCCATTGTCCCGTACGCCTGCCGGAGCGCCCTTACGCGGTATGCCAGATGGGTAATTTCAGCCCATATCCACACGTCCAAAGCATGTGAATTGGGTACTCCTTGCCGATGTGCCTGCCTCGCCCCTCCGGCACCATGGATCGTGCCGGGGTGTTCCCGGTGTCACCTCGCGTGACGATACTTCATGCCCGCACAGCGGGGAAACCAGGGAATCCTCATGGGTCAATCGGCATCCCAGATGGTGGCGCAGGCGAATGCGAGGATCGAGAATCTCTCGCCCGACCGGGTCGCTGCCGAGCTTCAATCCGGGTCCGCAACATTGATTGATATTCGCGAGGAGAATGAGCCCGCCAAGGGGCGCCTGGCCTCTGCGCACCACGCTCCCCGGGGAATGCTGGAGTTCTACGCCGACCCCAGCAGACCCTATCACCGCGAGGAGTTCGACCCTGACGGCCGGCTCATCCTGGTCTGCGCCTCCGGTGGCCGCTCCGCGCTCGCTGCCGAGACGCTGCAACGGATGGGGTACCGGCGGGTTGCGCATCTCGATGGCGGGCTCAATGCCTGGGTCGCCCAGGGACTTCCTGTCGAGCGCGACACCTAATGCCTCGTGATACAGCAGAGGAGATGTTCTCGATGAAGTCGTCTTCGTACAGTCAACCGCGTCATTCGCAAACACATATGAGAAGAATCTGGACTTTCTTCGCGATCTTCATGCTCCTGGCATCGCTGATCCCCGCCATGGCCAACCCGGTCGCGGCGCAATCAGACGGTGATCAGGCGCAGGACCCAATCACCACCGAGCAGACCGAACAGACAGGCGACCAACCCCCTGATGGGCAGCTGCCGCCAGATGAGGGACAACCGCCTGATGGCGAGCTGCCGCCCGATGGCGGGGAGGCGCCGGAAGGGGAGGTTGACGACCAGTCCCTCCAGGAGCAGGGGGACCAGCCGCCCGTCCTCGTTGAGGCGGGATCAGTTGTGGTGAACTACCGCCTCTGTCCCCCAACGGCCGACCTCACGGCACCCGATCCCACGGCGCTTTCCACCGCATGTACCGTCACGGGAGAAGGCGCGACTTTCGGTCTCTCCGGTGCGAGCGGTGATCCTGGATCGCAGGGTACCGGAGCAGCACCAGGCACGGCAACGTTCTCCGATGTGCCCTCCGGCACCGTGAGCCTCACCCAGCTCACCCCGTCGCCTGCCGGTCCATTGGCGGCGTTCTGCGAGGGCAACACCTCCCAGGGCAACACGAAGCCCTACTCGCAAGCGTTCCTAGCCGGTGCAACGATCACGTTCGAAGTCCTCCCCGGCGAGCAAGTCTCTTGTGACTGGTACGCGGCCCAGCCGGTGACCGGCGGCACCGTTACCGTCTACAAATGGAACTGCGCGGCGGGCACCGAGTCCGGTCGTGAGCTGGAGTACTACCAGGGTGGGCTACCTGACCAGGAGACCGGCCCCTGTGAGAGCGAGCACCTCAACATATCTATGAGCCTGGTCGACGCGACCGGTCCTCGCGACAAACTGACCCAGGCTAACAGTACCCAGTGGATTGATGTTGTCCCCAATACGGCCGGTCAAGTCAGGATCATCGAGCAGATTCCCTCCGGTTATGGCGACCCTATCGTCTACTGCGGAACGCTCGACCAGGACACGCAGTCGCTGACCCCCTCACCGGGCGGCACGGTGACCCTCCAGCCACCGGCGGGTACCACGTTCGATTACCAGTGCAACTGGTACAACATTCCCCAAGGGGCTGGCACGGTGACCATCTACAAGTGGGAATGCCCGTAGGGAGTGGAGATCGCGCAGACGTATGAGGCGCACCAATCGGCGTGTACGCAGCCGATGGATAACGTTACCTTCACCCTGACCGTCAGCAAGGGGCCGCTCGCGCTGATGACCTCCGGCGGCATGGTCGAGTGGACGGATGTCGCGATCGAGACCTTCGGTTACTGAGGAGATTCCTTTCGGTTACTCCACCCAGCCGTACGTCTCCTGCGACTTCGTCTCGCAGAATCTCCTGGTGCTGACGCCTCCATCCGTCATCAATGGTGTGCTCACCGCCACCCTCAACCACCCTGGACAGCGGATCATCTGCCACTGGTTCAATACGTACCTGGGGCCGGGTGACCTCACGATCTACAAGTGGGCCTGCCCCGAGGGCTACGACTACTTCGCATGGGGATCGAACCCGAAGACCGACTGCACCGAGGCGACGAACGGCGTTACCTTCGTGCTGGATCAGCCGGCAGGTGTCGACCTCCAGACGGATACGGGCGACTCGATCAATGGCGCGGTCAAGTTCGGCGGCCTGGCACCAGGTGACTACGTCGTCAACGAAATCGTGCCGCAGGGCACCTCCGAGGTCTTTGTGCTCGACTGTGTCGGGCTCTACACCGAGTCGGTGCATCCGATCCCGCTCTCGTACGGACCTACCCTGGAGATCCGGATTGCCGGTGGCGACAGGATCGAGTGTCACTGGTACAACGTCCCGGCGATGAATCCGGAGTACGGCTGGATGACCGTCACGAAATACACCTGCTCAACCGCCACCTACGTCTCCGACATCGACTGCGAGGTCTTCGAGGGCGGCAAGGGCTTCGATCTGCAGGTGTGGAACGGCAGCTCCTGGGTGGCATCCACCTCCGGCACAACGAACGGTGCCGGTCAGCTGACCTGGATCAACCTCGCCCCCGGCACCTATCGGGTCGTCGAGCAGGGCGGCAAGGCCTGTCGCATCTCCTCCAACCCGGTCGTGAATGCCAATGCCGGGACGACCGTAAAGGTGTACAACTGTGGCCTGACGCCTCCGCCGGGTGGCAAGACCCCGACCAAGTATCCGAACACCGGCGCTGATCCGGGAGCATCGACCCGCCTGGCCCCCGGCAATGCGCTCCTCGCCGGGCTGGGGCTGCTGGGGACAGCGTCGGTCTCCCGACGCACCTTCCTGAGGCGCTCCATGATTGCAGGCGCGGCCGTCGGAGGCGGATCACTCGCCGTCGCCAGCGGCCTTGCAGGTCAGCCGATCCAGCCGATCGGGGGACCTGAAGGCACGCCGGATGGCACCCCAGGTGGGACGCCAGGGGCGGATTGCCTGTACCCGGCGACCCCTGATGCGACGCCCGCCGGTGTGCTGCCCGGAACCCCGGTAGTCTGTGCTCGTGGCGCCGTACCGGTCCACATCGCGATCCCCGTGATCGCGGTCGATGCAGGGATCGAATACCTGGAGATCATCGGTGGCGCGATGCAGCAGCCGACCGACGCCGAGGATGTCGCCTGGTACAAGGAGTCGGCGCGGCTGGGCGAGCGGGGCAATGTCCTCCTCGCTGGTCATCTCAACTTCTGGGGCGTGCCGGAGGGCGTCTTCTTCCTGCTATCAAGGAGGGCGACGTGGTCGAGCTCGAAGGCGATGACGGCGAAGTCTATCGCTACATCGTCCAGTGGATGGAGAACTTCCCGTCCGACGAGGAACCACCTGAGGAGGCACTTGGGCAGACGGAGGAGGAGGCGATCACGCTGATCACCTGCGGTGGCGAATGGAACGTGGGTCGCGCCGAGTACGACCACCGGACGCTCGGCCACGCGATCCGGGATACGGAAGCCTCTGCCGGCACCCCGGTCGCAACCCCCGGCATCTGACCGCCAGGTATCGCGGGACAATCACACGCCCCGGACGGATTTTCGTCC
>JAUJLY010000085.1 GCA_030447145.1 Thermomicrobiales bacterium | reverse complement strand
CAATGACTGATGACCCAGGATCCCCCGTGGAATCGAACCCGGTTGCCTCATTGGAGGTCCGGCGCGTCTGCCAGGGTCCCGTGATGCCCATCGGTGGCGCCGAGGACAAGGACCCCACCAGCAATCAAGTGATCCTGCAGCGCTTCATCGACCTCGCCGGGGGCAAGAAAGCTCGGGTCCTGGTCATCCCGACGGCCTCGGAAACCCCTGAGAAGATTGGCCAGCAATACACCGAGGTCTTCGACAAGCTCGGCGCGAAGTCGGTGGAGGTGCTCGCCATTGCCACGCGGGAGGGTGCGAACAGCGATGCCACGTCGGACCTGATCGCCAGCGCGTCCGGCATCTTCATCACCGACGGTGACCAGGCGCGTCTCGTTTCGCTGATGACCGGGACGTTGGCCATGGAATGCATCCGGGAACGCAACGCCGAGGGGGGTCGTGGTCGCGGGGACCAGCGCCGGTGCCTCGATCCTGGCAGGTCACATGATGCTGGGAGGGACCGGGCTTGCCGGCAACAGCGGTAGCTCCGCGGCCAGGAAGCATATGGTGGAGCTGGCAGCGGGGTTCGGATTGCTTCAGGACCTCATCATCGACCAGCACTTCAGTGAGCGGGGGAGGATCGGCCATCTGCTCTCCATCTATGCCTCCAACCCGGGATTGCTCAGCATTGAGCTGGACGAGGACATAGCGGTTGTCATCACCAACGAAGGCATGGTGGAGGTGCTGGCAAGTGGCATGGTGACCGTGATCGACGGCCGCAACGTGGTCTCCGACTACTTCGAGCGCGAGGTGGGAGAGGTGCTGACGGTTACCAACTCGCGCTTCTCCGTCCTTGGTCCTGGCCGACGCTTTGACCTCAACACGCGCCTGACCATCATGGACGGCACGGCAGCCTGATTGGGCTACGTAGGGTGTCGATCCTTTGCTGCAGGACCACAGGCGATGAACGGTGATCTCCACGCTCGAGTAAAGGTTCAATCAAAACAGGTGGCACGTTCCCTGCTTTAGGGGCATATAACCGATCCTTCAGACAGAGGCGGCGAACGTCAGGCGAACGTCATATAGACCACGCTCCCGGACATCCGGGAGCGCATTTTCACCTCTCTCCGGTTCCCACTCCCAGACGCGAGGACGCGAGGCAACCGATCTACCGAGTGCTGTGATGGAAACGACGAAGGACCATCTCATGCAGCAACAGAACAGTTCGCAGCACTCCGTCATCATTCGCAACATTGAGGACTGGGACGAACCCGTCCGGGCGATGTTCTTTGAGGTCTTTGCCGCGCAGTTGCCCTCGAACCCGATCTTCGGCCCGTATAAGGACAGTCACCAGGCCACCATGATGCTCCACCTGATGGATGCCGATGGCTCGTTGTCCTCGTTCGGCGCTCGTCTGGTTGGGTCCATGCCCAAGAGCCACCCCGAGGCCTGTCTCTGGCGCGATGAGCAGGGTCTGTGGTGGTTCTCCCTCCTCCCCTGCTGCGATCTGGTCGATGCCCTCCGTGCGGAAATGGACGCGTAGCAACAGACACGACAACGGCCCCTGCAGGGAGCAGAAGCCGTACCGCTGGCCATCGTTGAGAGTTTGGAGTTCTCCGCGTTTCACTCGCCTGTGACTCGACGGAGCGCCTCCTCCACTGCATGAAGAAGAGCCGCAAGATCGAACGGCTTGGGCAGGAAGGTAACCGTGCCGAGACCGTCCAGGCCAGGTCGAGCGGCCGCACTCATCAGGATGACGGGGATCTGCCGGAACTCGGGATGCTCGCGGAGGGACCGGATCAGCTCCACCCCACCACTTCTGGGCATCATCGTATCGGTGATCACCAGGTCGACCACGGTCTGGGCCAGCACCTGCAACGCCGCTACCCCGTCGTGGTCAACGAACAGCTCATGCCCATCCACAAAGGACATCGACCAGAAGGGTGAGAATGTCGGGTTCGTCATCGACGAGGAGGATGCATGTCATCCGCCCCGCTATGCAGGAGCGATGCCTCCCCCGTTCTCAGATGTGGGAACCGCGGACCCGGTGAGCAGCGCGGTCGCGTCGAACGCATCACCTACCGCAAGCCCTTGGGGACCAATCAGGAGTTCGCGGATGGTTGGGTCAAATTCGATTTGGCGCTGCTTGAGGACCGAGACCACCCGGCGCACGGAGGAGTCCAGCTCCACGCTGCGCAGCAGGAGCCCATTATCCATCGTGGCCGACAGATTCTGCACGGGTATCGTCAATGCCGGACCGACGAAGGCATCGATCTCCAGGAGAAAGAGGGTCGTGACCCCCCGGTCGCGAAGGGCATTGGCCAATGCCGGCGCGTATCTGGATTGGCGCTCCGGATCCGCAAAGAGCGGGAGCAGATCACTAAGGCCGTCGATGACCAGGCGACGGGGACGATGCGCATCCACGGCGGCGAGCAGCTGCCAGGCCCACTCATCGGGTGCCAGCTCCAGGGGTGGCCGCCACATGACGCGAACGAGCCCGGCGTCGAGATGCGGGCTGAACTCCATGCCTGCCCGGTCCGCCGTCGATGCAAGGGCGGGTGGTGTCTCATTGAACCCGGCAAGGAATCCCCGCTCTCCTCGCTGTGCCCCCTCTGTCAGGAAGTGCAACCCAAGCAACGTCTTGCCGGCTCCGGGGGTTCCGAACACCAGGCTGGCACTGTCCTCCTGCAGGCCGCCTCCGAGCATCCCATCCAGACCAGGGATCCCAAACATCAGGAGATCCTCGGGCTCATGCCAAGCAGGCTCCAGCGCCGAGTACGCGGCCTCCAGACGCGGAAAGACTGCGATCCCCCCGGTGCTGATCGCAAACTGGTGATGACCGTTGAGGTAGTCGGAGCCCCGCAGCTTGGTCACCCGGAGCCATCGTGTGTCCCGTGCCCTGGTGGGTTTGTTCGTGAGCTTAATGATCCCGTCGACATGCGTTGCAGCACCGGCCGCCTCGCGCTGGTCGCTGATCAGGACGGTGGTACAGCCCAAAAAGGCGGTCCGGGTCTGAAGCCCGTGGATAAAACGACCCACGTCGAACCTGGAGCGCGCGAACATCCGGGCTGCCCCAGCCCCATCGATGATCAGGAGACTTGCCCCATGCTGTCGCACCGTGGTCAGGAGCAGGTGCAGCGTGCCGTCGAAGTCCCCCTCCTGTAAGGACCCATGGAGGCTGATGTAGTGGATGCGTTCACCGACAAGGGCATGATCGGCGAACGTGAAGCCATGCAGGTGCGCCAGCATCCGGTCGTGGGATTCGGTCTGGAGCGTAGCGTAGAGGACGGTGCCACCTGCGGCTGCATGGGCAAAGGCGAGCTGGTTGCCGAGCGTGGTCTTGCCGGTGCCCGGCTTGCCGGAGATCAGGTAGGTGTCGCCGACCAGCAGGCCACCGCCGAGCACGATGTCAAGGCCAGGGACGTGGGTAGGGAGCCGGTGAAGCACCGGGACAGGTGAGGGAGAAGAGCGGTCGGGATCCACGGGCATCTCCTGCATAGGTAGCTAGATGGCACAGCGCAGCGGAGAGCGGCATGCGACCGCCCGGACACGACTGGCCAGAGAAGATAGAGTGCAAGTGTATCCCACTCTCTCCCATTCTTGGCAGGCATTCGGGGTCAGGCGTGAGCCCTGAGGCGTTCAAGTGGCATGCGTGCTGTACGAGACCGAAATCCTGGTTCCCCATTGAGGAGGGGTAACAGCGGCGAGCGACTTACGCGTGCGGGGTAGGCATGGACAGGACCCCGGAGAATTCGACGCTTGTACTATGTCCCCCCTATCCGGAAGTTTCGAAGGGCCTTGCATCTATTCCCCGTACTGGCTTGAGGCTCGTTCTTGCCATCCCTACGCTCGGGGGAACCGGCTCTCTCGCGGTCGCCCGTTCGTGTCCGTTAGCAGAAGGGGCGTTCGCCTTGCCGTGATGATCGACCCGGCTGGGCATCCGGTCTGTCTCGCACTGCGACGCTGACTGTTTCCGTCAGTGCCCGTGCCTTGGCGCAGCCGGCCCCCTCGACGCGTATTAACAGTAGGGGCGGTCGTGAATGCGTGGAGCACGCCTGTGACCGCTCACCAAAGCTGGTTCACCGATCTCCCGCGTCCGGTGCCGTCCCAACATGATCAATTCCCTTCGTGCGAATGATCGTGATCATGATCATCTTGGTCACCTCGGCTGATTTGCCCCCGTACCGCACGGTGAGCGGGGCAGGAGAGTATGGGGGAATCCTCATTATGCGAGAGCCCACTGGGCAGGGCATCCGGCGTGCGGTACGTTGACGCAAGAAACGTGTTGGCGACACACCAGGAGAGAGCATGAGCACGTCTGATACCGGTACCAACGTGGTTTCCGAACCAATCTGGTTCCAATCACAACGCACGATGAGCCTTGGGTTGATGCTTCCCGTCGGAGAGGCATCTCATTTTGGGGAAACCCCAAGGTTCTCCGACATGGTGGAGATGGCAAGGGTTGCGCGCGAGGTCGGCTTCGAGGCGATCTGGCTGGCGGACCACTTCTCGTTTACCGATACCGACAGTGGGGATATCCGTGGCGTCTGGGAATGCTGGACGATGATGGCGGCCATCGCCGCCGAGGTCCCGGATGTCCAGATTGGATCGCTGGTGGCGTGCACCGGGTTCCGCAATCCGGGTGTCATCGCCAAGATGACCGAGTCGATCGACGAGATTAGTGGTGGACGGTTCATTCTCGGTCTTGGCGCCGGCTGGCATGAGTCTGAATACGATCAGTTTGGGTTTCCGTTCCATCATCGAGTCAGCCGCTTCGAGGATGCGATCAGCATCATTCATCCACTCCTGCGGGAGGGAAGGGCCGATTACCAGGGGCGCTTCTGCCAGGCCAACGGGGCGGTCAACCGACCGCGTGGTCCCCGCGAGAGCGGCGCACCTATCCTTGTCGGCTCCTCGGGCGACCGGATGCTCGGCCTGATCGCGCAATACGCCGATGCCTGGAACACCGTCTGGCACAACGATCCCGACAAGGTAAAGCCGCTCATGGAAAAGGTCGACGCCGCCTGCGATGGGGCCGGGCGTGATCCGAATTCGCTCATCCGGACAGCTGGTGGCAACTTCGCGATGGAAGGCTATCTGGAGCGCCGCCCAAACGCAATCGAGGGAGATGCCGACACGATGGCGAAGCGATTGAATGGCTTCCGCGATCTCGGGTTGTCCCATTTCGTGTGTGGGCTTGACCCGTGCACTCCGGAGACAATCCGTTCGTTCGAGCCAGTCGTCAAGAAGCTTGATGCGACTGAATAGCGGAAGAGTTTCATTCGGCTCGGCCCGTGCGGGAACTCTTTGTAAGCTCCCCTGGCGCCGACGCTTCTACTGGGGACACTATGGCGAATTATGCAGTAGGCGTGGACTTCGGCGGCACCAAGGTGATTGCCTCGGTCGTGGACGTCAAGAGCGGGAAAATTAGCGGTTCAGCGAAGGTGCGGACAAGCCTCTTTGATTCCGGTGAAGCCCTGATGGGCCGCATCTATGAGGTCGTCGACCGCGCGCTCGACGATGCCGGGGCGAAAACAAAGGATATCGAAGGTATCGGCGTTGGTATTGCCGGACAGGTCAATGCCGACGAAGGGCTGCTGATAGGCACGGCCAATCTGAGCCGGTCGGTCGTTGATCTACCGATGGCGAAGATGCTGAAGAAGCGGTATGACGTCAACGCCGAAATTCGCAACGATGTCCAGATTGCGGCGGTCGGCGAGCATCACTTCGGCGCCGGCAAGGGGGTCGATAACTTTATCTGCGTCTTTGTTGGTACCGGGATCGGTGGCGCGATTGTCGTCAACGGCGAGCTCATTCGTGGCGCCGCCGGGAACGCCGGCGAAATCGGCCATACCACCATCATGGCGGATGGCCGCATCTGCGGCTGCGGCGGGCGAGGGCATCTGGAAGCCTACGCCTCCCGGACGGCAATCACGAAGACGATCCTGGGCGAGCTTCGCCGTGGCCGCAAGTCGATCGTGACCGACCTGATTGATGATCTCGATCCGACGGCAGGCCACGCGGCAATCCGCTCGGGGGTACTCAAGAAGGCGGTTTCCAAGAAAGACGAAGTCGTGACCGAGGTGATTTCGGATGCCGGCAGGTATCTCGGCATGGGGCTCTCATCCGTCGTAAACTTCGTGAACCCCCAGCGCATCATTCTTGGCGGCGGCGTGATTGAGTCGGTCGATCTGCTCTTCAAGAAGACGGAGTACTGGACGCGCCACGATTCGCTCCCACACGCGGGTGATCAGGTGGAGATCGTACGATCGAAGCTGGGTGACTTCTCCGGTGTTGTTGGGGCGGCGGTGATTGCTGCCGGGGCATAGGCCGCCGGGCAGCATCCTGCGCGGAGGGTTTCGGACACCGTTGTTGCCGGGATATTTCGGACAGTGTTTTCGCTCCTGCTGAGCATGACGGTTTCTGTGGTCCGCGACAGCCAGATGGTTAGACCTTCTGACGTGCCATGGTGCAATAAGATCGGCCCGTCCGGGAACAGAGGAAACTCTTTGCTTCTCCCTTGCCATGCCGGTACAGGCGCATTTACAGGTGCGGTACACTCCGCAATTAAGATGCTGGCACGTTCGGGATGCAGATGTATTCAATCCGGAGGTCGGTGCGGAGTGAAATAGCGTTGCCTCCCCACGGCAATGTGCACAATCTGTTGATCGATATGCGGTTTTCAGGGATCAAAGGTGCCTTGCGATACCATCGGGGACAGGTACGGTGCGACGCTCCCGAACCAGGTAAGAATGAGATCTCCGGATGTACAAGGGCCATGCACAGATATTTGGTTTTGGAGGATAAGGATGAATCAGGATGGATCCACTGGACGCCCGTCCGGTGAAGCCCAGGAACTTGCAGTCTTTGTTGATTTTGAGAACATCCGGTATTCGACAATCAATTCCTTTGGACGTGAGCCGGATCCGCTGGTGTGGCGTGACAAGGCGCTGAAATACGGCCTTATGTCGGTGGCACGAGCCTATGCGGACTTCGATCAGCACCCACCCCAGATGCGTACTCGGCTGGATGTGGCGGGTTTTGAGCTGCATCACTACCCGGCGAAGCGGACTTCCGACGCGGCGGGCCGTGAAAAGATTGCCTCGCGCTCCGACCTGAATCTCGTGATTGATATCATCAATACCGCGCTGGTGCGGCCAGACATCAACACCTTTCTGCTCTTTACCGGCGACAAGGATTTCATTCGCCTCGTCACCACGCTCAGGAATCGGCTCGGAAAGCGGGTTGTCATCTGTGGCGTGCCGGGCTCGGTCAGCCCGGATCTGGTAATTGCCGCCGGGGAGGAGGATCCCCTGGAGATGTCGCAGTCGGCGGAGGTCGATATCGCCGTAATCCGGGCGATCGATGCCTATATCCGCCAGCTGCACGAGGGTTTCGTTCCGACGCAGAGCCACATGAGCAGGACGCTGTGGCGATTCCTGGATCGCACGTTGCTACCCTCCGAGCATATCGAGGCGAAGGTGATGGAGTTCCTGCGTAAGGGCGTGCTTGGCAAGCGCCAGACCATCAACGGTCAGGGTCAGGAGCTCGTCACCACCGAGCTTAATCGGGAACACCCGCTTGTGACCCGCGCGCTGGATCTTCCCGCAGGCGACCTGGAGATCACTCACAAGGTTGCCGAGGAGTACGAGTACGAGGATCCGGAGAGCACCGCGTTCACAACCGATCGCAGCCAGGATGTTGCTGATCGGTCGAATGGCCGTGGGTACCACCGAAGATTCGCCCCGACCAACCGTGGCCTCCAGCAGCGTATGCCGGTCGGCGAAGCCGGCGAGTAGAGGACGTTCCTTGCGCACATCACGCGATCGGAGTAATGAGCTGATGCGCTCCTGGTACCAGGACGCGATTCATCAGCCGTTTGCCCTGACTCATGGTGATCGGAACAGGACTAGTGCCCTGCTGGTTCACGGGTTCACTGGCTCACCCGCGGACATGCGCGCACTCGCGGAAGTGGTGCATGCCTGCGGGCTCGACGTCCATGTCATGCGGCTCCCCGGGATGGCATCGGAGATCGATCAGCTCAATGACATGACTGCGGAGATCTGGCGCGACGCGGTGCGCCGGCAATGGGAAGAGCACAGGCAGCGATACGAGCGAACGGTGCTAGTGGGCTACTCGATGGGAGGAGCCCTCTCGCTGCTTGCCGCTGCCGAGGAGCCGCCTGACGTGTTGATGCTCATCGCACCGCTGACGCGGATCAACGACCGACGAGCCCCCTTCTTGCCGGTGGCGAAGTATGTGATGCGGGGGGTTCGACCCTACGCAAACTTGAAATGGGACGACCCCAGGATGCACGAGTGGTTCGACCGTACCCGCCCTTCGATGATGACACGTGACCCCGAACATCAGCAGGTGATGGAACATGTGGCCATCTATTCCGCACGTATGCTGGATGAGTTGAGGCGGCTGCTGGTGCAAACCCGTCGTTCAGCCCCAAAGGTAAGCTCGCCTACCATCATCCTGCAGGGAATCAACGATCGCATTGTCCTGCGCCGGGATACCCGGGAATTGGTCACGCGGCTTGGGGGCCAGGTGACGTACCGGGAGATGCCTGGTGACCATCATCTGCCGCTGCCGGCCTTCGATGGGTGGTCTCGGCTGTGCCCCGCGATCGATGGTGAGCTTCGTGCATGGATGGAGATGAACGAGGCGGGGTCGTAGGTTCGGTCCTCGGGCAGCGCCGGGGGACGCTCATGTCGGCTCTGATGGTCGGCAAGAGTCCCAACGCCCCGACATGCGCCACGACAAACAACGACGATACGAGGGCAGGTGCGTGAGAGAAGAACCATCGGGATCTGCCGGGATCGAGCAACGGCTGCCGGAAGCACCACGTGAGGCGATCGCGACGTGGCCTGAGCGATCACCGGATCGGTCGGAGCCACCTGACCAGGCGGCGACACCAATCCCCTTGGCGCTCCCTGATGGTCCGGTCGCTGCCCTGCCGGTGACAGAGCCCCAAGCCTCCCGTCTGCGCTCCGTCGTTCGGAACTGGCCAGTCCTGATTCCCCATGCCCTCTATGCCATCGCGGAGATGCTCGTCCCCACCATGACGAACATAGCGACGAATCAAGACTCGGGGTACACCCGGTCGGTGGAGATCCTCCTGCACCACGAGAACCGAAGAGCGACCTGTAGGGAAACACTCATAGCAAAAGTGTAAGAGACCGGTGAGGCCGGAGAGAAAAAAAGACCGGCGGTGCCCGGTCGCGACGAGG
>JAUJLY010000006.1 GCA_030447145.1 Thermomicrobiales bacterium | reverse complement strand
GGCCTCGCGGAGGGCGTGGCGGCGGCGGCGCGCCGGCGCCAGCGCGAGCGATCTGGTAACGGTCAGGCTATGCGCCAGCCTTTACTCGATCGTGAGATCGCCTTCGAAGACAGTCTCGTCGCCTTCGAGAACCTGATACGTGTAGGTACCGGCCTCAGCGTCGTCAGGCAGCTGGATTTCGACCTGCTCACCCGCCGGGATGGTCTCCTCGATATCGAGTTCCTCCACTCGGAAGACACGCTCGGCGTCTGCGTTGTTTTCTACCGTAATGGTCCCGCCAGCTTGTGACGTGAACCCGGCGGCCGGCTCTTCGCCAAGTAAGATCACCGCAGAATCACCTTGCTGCTGGGCCAACGCGGTAGCGGTTGGTGCCGGAACGATTTCAGTCTCCGTGATCACCGCAGCCTCGGTCGGAGTCGGGCTCGGCTCCGGGGTTGGAGTCGGGGTTGGCTCCGGGGTTGGGGTCGGCTCAGGCGTCGGAGTTGGCTCCGGGGTTGGGGTCGGCTCAGGCGTCGGAGTCGGGGTTGGCGGCGGGGTCGGGGTGGGTTCCGCAGGCTGCGGCTCGAGCGGCGCACAGCTCCAAAGCATTCCAAACGCCTCTTCCTCGTCATTGAAGATCTGAAGGAATCCAGTCTGGTTGCTTTCACCCACGGGCTGCAGGATCACAAAGATAGCGTCCTCTTCGACGATCTCAAGAATTTGGCCGCATGCGACGAGTGTCTCGTAGTTCTCGGCACTCTCGTGTACACCGACGATCAATGGCTGATCAGTCTCGGCTAGTTCAGTGCCATTGAATTGCGTTTCATTATCAACTACGAAGACCGGGCCAAGGTTCTCAGCACCCGCGGGCACTTCGCCCGTCATGTCACCCGCCTCTTGCTCGCCAGGTGCGGCAACGTTGGTCTCCAGCATGTCACCGACATCGAAGGCCGGCTCTGTCGTCCAATCCGTACACGTACCCGTGTGAATATCTACCGGATGGCCGGCGATGGCGGGAGGGCTAGCGGCCGCCTGCTCCGCCGGAGGTGTTCCCGGCTGGAAGAGGTACGTTGCGATTGACGTACCGTCCTCTCCAAGGACCGAGTAACCAAAGAACTGTGCATTGTTCACGCCTTGCAGGCGGACCACGCGGCCGCCATCGGCATCCGCAGCGTTGGTGAGTGAACCGCATGCAAGGATTGTCTCGTACTGATCCGGGCTTGAATGCACCGCAACGACGTACGGCTCGTCGACGTTTACATCTGATTCAAGATCAGCTTCAGCGAAACCTACTGGTGCCTCTTCGCCGGTCGGGGCTACCACTTCCTCTGGCTGAAGCGCGCCATCGTCGTTCAGGTCAACGCCCGATGCACCCAACTGCTCGTCGATGAGGATGCCCGACTGGAACCGATCATCCTCAAACACTTCGCCAAGTGTTGTAGGAGTAAGGGCACCGCCGTCGTACGCTGGCTCCGTTAGAAAGTCCTCACAGCTACCGGAGTGAATATCCACCGGAGCGTTCTCCGGTATCGTCGACTCCTGGGCAGTTGCGGCCGGGGCAACAGCGCCAAGCATGGCGAGCACGATGGCGAATGCCGCTACCACCAACCAAACAGGACGGGTATATGAATGTCGCATTGTTTCTCCTCTTTTTGTCGTCTCCATTGTGCCGGAACTGCGTCGCCGGTATCTCCATACCGTTACTACTCAAGGCGTCGCGCTGTGCTCCCCCCTTCCATGCTGAGCGGACTACCCACACGAAAACTCCAGTTGGTCGATCATGATCCGACCGATTATTTTTCCTGCTGCACCGGCTGTGCCATCGCTCGCAGCAGAAATGATGTTCGAGGGACTGTATTCGGGGAGAGCATTTAGGGAACGCTCCCGCTTGACGCTAATCGATCACCGGTCTGCTGAGGATACCACATTGGCTTCCTGACTTGGGTCCGACGCCTCCGCACGCGAGACCACTTCAGCGCACCATGGCACGCATCTGGCTTATCCGCTGCCTGGGCAGTTTGACGAGGAGAGGCTTAGGTGACCGAGGAGTGATGCGGGTGTGACGAGTGGGGCCGAGGTAGGGTAGCCGGTGCCCGAGCAGCAGACGGACGGTCGGCAAGTTGGTGCGACAGCTCACTCAGCCACGCTCGACCGTAGCGTACAAGCACTTGCGCATGCAGAGAGCCGGCACCGGCTTAATGTCATTGCGGTAGCAACGGTAGTGGGCCTGGGCTTCATCCTGAGGCTGCTTGGCGCAACCCAGTTATCTCCTCACGTAGACGAGGCGGCGAGTACATTGGCAGTCCACGCCACCGTCGAGCGAGGTTTGCCGATTCTGCCCTCCGGAACCCCGTACTTCCAGGGAGCAACCCTTTCATACCTCCTGTCGCCGTTCGTCTGGCTGGGCGCCGGGGACCTGGAGAATCTTGCTGTCATGCGCCTCGTGGTCGTCCTGTCAGGCACTCTCGCAATCTTTCTCAGCTATGGGCTCGGTCGGTATGTAACTGGAAATCCATGGATGGGCGCAGCGACGGCCGCGCTTGTCGCTATTGACCCAATCAGCGTGCAGTGGAGCAGCCACGTGCGGATGTATGCGCTGCTGCAGGCACTGACTGTGGGCTTCGCGTGGGCGTTCATTCATCTTCTCGTGAAGGGGTTGTCGGGGCGGCGCGTCGCCGCAGTGGTCACTCTCTTTTGGCTTGCCGTCTTCACCCACGTTGGGGCAATTCTTCTGCTTCCTGCGATGCTGCTGAGCGTTTTGGTCATGACCCGTCGGGCGTTGGTTCCGCGACGCGGTTTTCTCACCTTATTCAAGCTCTGCGGCATAGCCCCACTACTGCTCCTGCTTCTGAACCGAATTCTTGGAGTCAAAAGCGTCGACGTTGGCGAGAGTTCGAGGGAGCCAGCGGTATCGTTCGTGGGTGACAACTTGATCGCCCCTCTCGCCCGGTTCCAGGTATCGCCCATCGACTGGGAGCTAGACGCACTGGTGCAGGCCTCAACCTTGTTCTGGCTCATCCCCGGGCTCATCGTTGCTATCTGCTCGCTCGCCGCCGCGCGACGCTGCCTCCTCATAGACAACTGCGTGGCCGCACCAGAAACCCTAATTGGATGCACGATGTGTTTCATCATGTATTGGCTCACTGCGTTGACGGTGGCTGTGCTTACGGCGTCACCAAAGCCAAGGTACCTGCTCCACGTGCATACCTTGGGATACCTCTTCGTAGCAGTGTTGCTATGTGGGCTTACACGCACCCAATGGAATGGGAGGACCGGGCTGCGCAACGCCGTAGGACGCTTGCTGGCTTGCGGCGCAATCATGATCGTTCTGACAGGAATTGGAGGAGGGCTGGTGTGGCGTCTGCAACACCTCGTGGTTCATCCGGATTACCACGCTGCAATGGTCTACGCGGCCGCTAATCACTCACCCGGGCAACCAGTGATTGTGGCGTTGCCACCGGTGGCGTACCTGGCTATGGATGAATCCGACAGGGATGACCTTTATTTCCTGGCCGGTTCCCACGAAAGTACACGCGCTGAACGCTACACGCTTGCAACGGAGGAGGGCAAGACCATCGACTACTGGGTTGGCATCGACTCCATCGTTACGGTGGAGGAGTTACGGAATCTCCTCGCTACTAACCCCAATTCGTTGCTGGTCATAGACGAGTACCGGCTCGAGGCCGACTGGGCATACCGTGGAGAGATCGAGGATGTTATCAGAGAGATGACCAGGGTCGTTTACAGAGGTCCAGGTGGAGCCCTCGTCCTCATGCCATACAAGGGTGCTAAGAGTACAGCGGAGGACAAAGACCTGCGTTTGCCGAGGGGAGGAGAGCAAGAGCACAGAGGCGCTAGGAAGCCTCTGCATGCCTGAGAGAAGCTCCCGAGTAGGCGGCGGACAGGCGTAACGAGTAAGACGAAAGACGACCGCTTGGGGGCTCTGCCTTCATGATAGCGGTTTGCTCGCGGGTTCGGTCGTTCCCGAGCCAACACCAACCCGCACCGTCTCCATTCACCGGATGCGTCTGAAAGGGCGTGACACAGGCCGAGCCCGTCTTGCACCCAGATTCCTGACTGTGGCGTACGGAGGTTCCAGTGGCGGGCGCAGGCGGAAATTGACACCCTGCCAACGCTGAACCTATACTGCTATGGCTCCGAACGGGGAAACCTGTTGGGAAGTATAATGATGGGCGGCGTCAACAGCGGGCCGTGCGTTGAACGGAAGTAGTAGACTTCGATATCAAGAGAGATGCCGGTTGGTGAAAGGCATCGAGAGAGGTTGAACTCGTCCGGGCGCTGCGGGGGTGAATCAGTAGCCGTAGCCGGAATCCTCCGTTATCAGGGAGCGAAGCAGACCAAAAGACGGTTCGTGAATCAGATGCCACGCGGGGCCGTAGCTCAGCTGGGAGAGCACCACACTGGCAGTGTGGGGGTCAGGGGTTCGAGTCCCCTCGGCTCCACCCGAACGCTTCTGAATCACGAGTGCCCGACCTGGTCAAGCAGGGCGGTACCGCGGAAGCGCCAAGACGCCTTCGTCCCTGAAAGGGGATGAGGGCGTCTTTGTCGTTAATGAGCGAAATCGAGAAGAGGACAACCTGATGACCACGACAGCTGATTCCGCACCAGAGCAGCACACCCACGCAGCTGATGCACACAGATACGACCACAGGGAGATCGAGCCAAAGTGGCGCAAGGCATGGCAGGACAAAGCGATCTACAAGGTCGATGACGACAGCGAGAAGCCGAAATGGTACTCCCTGACCATGTACCCGTACCCGTCCGGGGTGCTTCATGTCGGTCACTGGTACGCTTTTTCTGTGCCGGACGTTTTCGCCCGCCTGCAACGCATGCGCGGATACAACGTGATGTTTCCGATGGGGTTCGACGCCTTTGGTTTGCCAGCGGAAAATGCTGCAATCCGCAACAACATCCATCCAGCGAAATGGACGGGCGAGAACCTCCCACAGATGAAGCACCAGTACGACCTGATGGGAGCGATGATCGACTGGTCGCGTGAGGTCGTATCGTGCGAGCCAGAGTTTTATCGCTGGAACCAGTGGATCTTTCTGAAGATGCTGGAACGCGGTCTGGCATACAGGGCCGGCGGCTCAGTTTGGTGGTGCCCGAATGACCAGACAGTACTAGCCAACGAGCAAGTGCTGGAAGGGAACATCTGCGAGCGTTGCGGTGCGGATGTCTACAAGCGTGACCTGGAGCAGTGGTATTTCAAGATCACGGCCTACGCCGAAGAGCTGCTGACCGATATCGACGCGCTGGACTGGCCGGAGCGGGTCAAGACCATGCAGCGCAACTGGATTGGACGTTCGGAGGGTGCGCGCCTCCACTTCGAGCTGGAAACCGGCGACGCGCTGGAAGTCTTCACCACCCGACCCGACACGGTGTTCGGTGCCACGTTTATGGTGATAGCGCCAGAGCATCCGTTGGTGAGCAAGATCACGGCCAACGAGCACCGCGCAGAGGTCGATACATACGTAGCGAAGGCGCGGAACGAGACCGAGATCGAACGCCTCTCACTGGATGAAACGCGTAAAAAGACCGGCGTCTTCACCGGTGCATACGCCATAAATCCCGTGAATGACGAGCGCATCCCGGTGTGGATCGCCGACTACGTCCTGATGTCCTATGGGACCGGCGCCATTATGGCAGTGCCGGCGCACGACGAGCGCGACTTCGCGTTCGCACGTGCCTTTGACCTGCCAATTCGGGTTGTCATTCAACCCGAGAACCAGGAACCCCTTGACCCGACTTCGATGTCCGAGGCGTACGTCGGGCCCGGCAACATGGTCAGCTCGGGCCAGTTCGACGGCACGCCGGTTCCGGAGAGCCTGCAAATCCTCATTGCCTGGCTCGATGAGCAGGGTCGGGGGAAAGCAGAAGTGACCTACCGCCTGCGAGATTGGTTGATCTCGCGTCAACGATATTGGGGAACGCCAATCCCCGTGGTCTATTGTGACAACTGCGGCACCGTGCCGGTTCCCGAGGACCAGTTGCCGGTAGATCTGCCGCTGGACGCGGAATTTAAACCGACCGGTCAGAGCCCGCTGATCACCCATGAACGCTTCCTGAACACGGCGTGTCCGACGTGTGATCAACCGGCTCGTCGCGAGACGGATACGATGGATACGTTCGTCGATTCCTCGTGGTATTGGTTCCGGTATACAAGCCCTCATTTCGACAAGGCGCCGTTCAATGAGGAAAAGGCGGCGAAATGGACGCCGGTCGACCTCTATTGTGGCGGGATCGAGCACGCTATCCTGCATCTGCTCTATGCCCGGTTTTTTACGAAGGTGCTGCGCGATATCGGTTTGGTGAAGCAGGACGAGCCGTTCAAAAGCCTTCGCAACCAGGGTATGATCCTGGCCGCTGAAGGTACCAAGATGAGCAAGAGCCGTGGCACGCAGGTCGGGCCAGATGAACTGGTCGCGGAACACGGTGCGGATGCGCTGCGTTTGCACCTCATGTTCCTGGGGCCGTGGGAGCAGGGCGGTCCCTGGAATGATCGCGGTATTACCGGCATGGAGCGGTTCATCCGACGGGCGTTCCTGATCGTCTCTCAGGTCGGGGAGCAGCATCTCGACGGGATGGCGCCACAGGAGGACGTTCGGGCGCTCCAGTCCCTGACCCATCGGACCATCAAGCGGGTCACCGAAGACATCGACTCATTTAGCTTTAATACAATGATTGCCGCCCTCATTGAATTCACGAACGGGCTGATGAAGCTGCGGGATCAGCCCGTGGCCAAGACATCGGCCTGGCGGGGTGCGGCAGAAACCCTGACTCTCCTGATGGCGCCAAGTACGCCCTACGGGGCGGAAGAAATGTGGTCACGATTGGGGAACGAGTTCTCCGTGCACCTGCAGGATTGGCCGGCGTTCGACGAAGCTCTGGCAGCAGTCGATACCGTAGAGATTCCGGTCCAAATCAACGGCAAGGTACGCGATAAGATAACGGTAGAGACCGGATTGTCCCAGGATCAGCTCCTGGTCGTTGCCAAGGCGAGTGACAAGATCCAGGAGCAAATGGCCGGTAAGACAATCGTCAAGGAGATCTCGGTTCCTGACCGGCTTGTGAATATCGTCGTTCGATAGTACTGCGATTTGTGGAAGAAGAGGGAGTGCGGTCTGGGTGGGCCTCCCTCTTGTGTGTAGTGGCTGTATCCGGTGGGATTGATCCCTGCGTGAGGCATCGGCGTCGTCGCACCTCACATGGTGCCACATAGGTGCTCCATGGGAAGAGGGGTACTGGTTGGCCGCGGAGGTTGACGACGGAGTGAATGAGTCCGATTATGGCCGCTGACGTCCATGAGAAAGGTCATTGGGGGGAGACACTTTATGCCGGCGACGCTTACCTCGAAGCAACTTGACGCACTCCGACGAATCGATAGTCCAACGATCGCAAACGCCATCGAGACGTTCAAGATCCGTCCCCGCGTGGCCGGTTATGTTGGCTACGACATCCGCTGTGTTTTTCCAGATTTGCCTCCGATGGTGGGTTACGCCGTTACCTGCACGGTTGACAGCACGACCGAAGGTCGGGAAGGAATTGGCTTCAATCGCCTCTACGACGTGCTCGCGACGGCGCCGAAGCCGGCGATTGTCGTGATGCAGGATGTAGGCGCCAACCGTCTTCACTCCTGTCACGCTGGTGAAGTGATGTCAACCCGGATGAAGGGCCTGGGTGCGGTCGGGATCCTGACCGATGGTGGCCTGCGGGACGTGCGTGAGGTGGGAGCGCTGGGAGGTTTCCAGTATTTCTGCGCCGGGCTCGTGGTGTCGCATGGAAATCCGATCTGCGTCAGCGTGGGAGACGAGGTGACTATCTCAGGGATGAGAGTGAAGCCCGGATACCTCCTGCATGGAGATGTCAACGGGGTCGTCCACGTGCCGGACGCGGTTGCTCGCGACGTTGCCGAGGCTGCCTATCGCGTGTGGGAGCGAGAAGGCGAAACGATGCGGAGCCTTGCCGAGGCTGCGGCCCCTGCAGGACTAGAGGAACTCAAGCACTAGGCCCGCTTCCAGTTCAGCTTGGCAAGGTGAGGGTTCCGCGCAGGCGTTCCGGCGCACGCGCGCAGTCTCCAGAATCAGAAAGCACTCAGGGGGATTGAGGCTCCGGAGTGCTTTCTGTCTCCACGCTGTCCTGATGGCGCCGTCTAATCTGCGGCAACAGCCTCAGCCGGCGCTCGCTCTGCGTCCCATCGCAGGTTCAGGGTGCGGTTGGCCCCAACTTCGTCCAGCCGCTTGTACTCGGTGGTGTGCGGTGCCGAGGTTACAACTTCCGGCGTGTTCTCGGCTTCGTCGGCGATGCGCAGCATGACGTTTGCGAAGTAGTCGACGGACTCCTTGGACTCCGTTTCCGTAGGCTCGATCATGAGCGCTTCCGACACGATGAGCGGGAAGTAGGTCGTCGGGGGATGGACGCCGAAGTCAAGCATGCGCTTGGCCATGTCCACAGTGCGCACGCCCTGCTTCTTCTGGCGCATCCCGTTGAGCACGAATTCGTGCATGCAGGTCCGGTCGTATTGGAGATCAAACCGATCAGCGAGCAGCGCCATCAAGTAGTTGGCGTTGAGGACGGCGTCCTCGCTGATCTGTCGCAGCCCCTCGGCACCATGCATCCGGATGTAGGTGTACGCGCGGACGTGCATGCCGAAATTGCCGTTGAAGCTGTGCAGCCGGCCAATGCTCTTCTCCGGTTGATACCAGGAGTAGACAGCATCGGCGCCTTCGCCTTCCTTGCGGATATGCGGGCCCGGCAGGTACTCAATCAGGTCGGCACGGACGCCAACTGGTCCAGATCCCGGCCCTCCGCCGCCGTGGGGTGTCGAGAACGTCTTGTGCAGGTTGTAGTGCATGATGTCGACGCCGAGATCGCCGGGACGCGCGATACCAAGGATGGCGTTGAAGTTGGCTCCGTCGTTGTACACAAGGCCCCCGGCCTCATGGACGACGTCGATAACCTCATGGATGTGCTCATCCCAAAGACCGAGTGTGTTGGGATTGGTGATCATGATCCCGGCTGTATCCGGACCTACCAGCTCCCTGACCTTGTCGATGTCGCAGTTGCCGCGCTCATCGGACGGCACGGTGATGACGGAGAACCCGGCCATCCGCGCGGTGGCGGGGTTGGTGCCATGTGCGGAATCGGGGATCAGCATCTTCGTGCGCATTTCATCCCCACGCTCCCTATGGTAGGCGTGGATGATGAGACACCCTGTGAGCTCTCCGTGAGCGCCAGCTGCCGGTTGCAGGGTGACCGCGTTGAACCCCGAAATTTCGCCGAGCATTTCCTGGAGCTCGTACATAAGCTCAAGCGCACCCTGCACCGTCTCTTCAGGCTGATAGGGGTGGAGACGTGCGAACCCAGGGTATCGGGCAACGGCCTCATTGATCTTGGGGTTGTACTTCATCGTGCACGACCCAAGCGGATACATGTTGAGGTCGATCGCCGCGTTCTTCTGGCTGAGCCGGGTGAAGTGGCGGATAACATCGATTTCGCTCACCTCGGGCCAGGCGAGTTCGTCGCGCATAAGTTCTTCCGGAAGGTCAGTCTCCGGAACCTCGGGGGCGGGGAATCGAATGGCCCGGCGTCCGGGCCTGCCAAGTTCGTAGATTAGTGGCTCAACCGCCATGGAAGGTTCCCTCGTCGGTGCAAACTGGTGAGTTGCCAAACATGGTTATGAATGATCGGAGCCTGACGGGTCCAGCGCAACACCGTAGCGTCGACCACATGAGATGGTAGCACGATCGGTACGTACCACGAGGTTTACACAGTCTCCGCCCACATGGCATCCTGTTCCGCTTTTCTCGCCCTGGCGAGAGCGCCATGGTTCCACAAAAGCACAGCACACATGGCGTAGCTCGCGATGCCGGAGACGATCAGGAAGAGAGGAGGTTCGACGCGATACAAGACGGATGCAATTACGGGTCCGAACGAGATTGCACTGCCCCCAAGGATCTCGACGAGAGCAAAGGCGCGGGTTCTGAGTGGACGGGGAGCGATCTCGCCCATCCCGGCGAGGAAGAGCGCCCACGCGGAGAAAAGCCCGCCGCGCAACACATAGGCGATAGCGATGGCCGGGAAGACGTCCAGTACGGCGAACAGGAAATATCCTGTAGCCGTCAAACCAGTGGCAATTGCTGCGGCAAGGACCGGCGCGGAGCGCAGCTTCCGGTGGCGCATGCTAATGAAGCCGAACGTCACTGTGCCAACGGCTGCACCGGCGCTGAGGATCGAGATCACTTCTGGCGAAAGCCCGCGCTCGTCTTTCAGGAAATTGGGGATGAGTGCCGATCCCATCGCGAGGGCGAGCACCGTGCATCCATGCAGGATGACGATGTTCCGGGCCCCCGTATGCTGCAGGACCGCCCGGTAAGTTGCTGGCGCGCTGGCGCCAGTCGAAGGAGCCTGACGGCGGAAGCCGATGATGGCCACGCACAATGTACCGAGGGCGCTCATCAAGGCACCGAACAAAATGGCACCTGGTATGCCAAAAATCGCGATGATGACACCAGCAATAAATGGAGTCACGATCAATGCCGATGCTGGCCCTATCGTAATCACCATGTTAAACGCCCGGGCCGCGTTATCCCCTGAATGTTCCGCGACGTGACTGTGGATAACGGGGAAGACGAGCTCGCCGACAGCGTTGGTGACGACCGTTAACAGCAGCAGTTCCCACGAGCGGGCAAAGGCGGCGACGACGAGACCCAGTATGGCAAGGGATCGGGCTCCGACGAGGAGCTTCTTCGTGTCAATGCGGTCGGTCAACCAGGAGCCGCCCCCTACGACGAAGGGGCGAACCACGCCCGCGGCACCGAGCACGAAGCCAACCGTGGTTATCGGCGCGCCGAGGCGCTCGATCCAGAGGGGCCATACGCTTGCATACGAACCGTAACTCGCTTCGAAAAACGTCAGTGCCCAGAAGGCGAGACCAAGCTCCCTTCCGAGGCCGAAGTGCCACGTGAGTCTCATCAATTGTCCAACGGTCAGGATATTCAGTCCCGACCGGGTGCCGGGCTGATCGGCATTGTACAGAATGACGACCACGACGACGCGCATCCCGTAGAATGGGACCGGTTGAGCCGGTGTCTATTTGCCGGGAAATTGCCGAAACGAATCTGGGAACCACTGTGAATCCATATGTCCTTACCGGTCTGGTGATGTGCACGGTCGTCATCATCGCGCTCATTGGCACCTCCTATCTTGCTGTCTATTTCACGCGCAGGGCGAAGGTTGATCTTGAACAACTGCTGACGCCTCTGGCAGAACTTTTGGATGGTGAGGTCGACATCGAGGAAGCGGAAGTGAAGGGACGCTGGAGAGGGTATCTGGTGATGGCCAGGATGGCGAATGCGGCCGCAGGCACCGTGCGGATATTCCAGACCGATATGATCGACGCGGCCGGCGGCGATGGCTGGAACTTCGTCTATTCGAGACCGCGCAAGGGTCGTCCTAAGCCGGAGATAGATTTCCAGTCCACCAACCAGTCCATTCGTGCTGCTCTCGCGGGCCTTGAGGCTTCCCGGTTGACACCACTCGAGCCTGGCAAGCGGGACTGGTTACAGCTTGAATACAGCCCGGATGTCGGGTGTGTCCGCCTTGCTCGTCCGATGCATGGACGCAACGAGATTCCATCCCCACAGGAGTTCGGGGTGGATCTCGATTACCTCGTCCAGTTATGTGATGAGAATCGGGTGCTGCAGGAGCATAGCCGGGGTGTCGGGGAAGAAGGAGTCAAATCATGAGTACCTCGAACTCTTCCCGCGGAGACGGTGCGGTCGTCTATATCGATTCACCGGTCGAGCAGGAGGCCTGGCTGATCGCAACCTTTGGCCCTACCGATCAGTGGTCCATCGCATCGCAGACATGGCACGCGACCGATATGGGTAACCAACAGGAAGTGCTCGCAATCGCCTTGCCCTCCGGCGAACAGATTGAGGTGGTCTTTGCCGAGGCCTCTCCCGATGAATCGCTCGCCGGGGAGGGCCAGGACCGCACCGGCCAGATGGAAGAGCTGATGCAGCGGGCGCTGGAGTTCTCGGAGGCTAATCCGCCGCACCACCCAGGAACACTCCCGAGGTTCCCCGTCCCCTCCGCCTCATACCGGGATACTGTCGCCGTGCCGATGACCATCCTTGCTGTGGATGACAGCGGAACCCGCGGCCTCTACGCGCCGCCCCGTCAGGTGGGGATTAGCATAAAGGACGGGAGTCTTGTTGGCGCAGGGGAGTTCCCTGGATTTGATCCAGAGCATTGGCCCCCGGCGCGACTCGGTGACTGGCCCCCGCCACAGCTCGCCGGGATTGCCCATGAGCAATTGCAAGCGACGATCGCGCGTTTCAGTGCCTGCTGGAGTCGTGTGCTCGATGCATGGTTCGCCAAGGTTGCCCAAGCTGATGATGTTCTTCGGCAGGATGTGCGAGAGGGATTGCATCGTCGATCGATGCTTGACCTGATGGAGATACTCCCATATTACGATCGTCTCAACCCTGTGTTCGCGAAGTGGCTGAACGATATGGTTGGCGAAGATCGTCATGGTGAAGAGACGAGATAGTGACCCGTGTCCCTTTTTCGTTGCCAGCGATTTTGCTAGGTACTATACCCCGGCCGGCTGAGTCGCGTCTTCCTTATGTGGGGTGACCGGTTTTGACGATTCATGTGGCGGCCCGAAGTGGGTGCGGCTAATGATGTGATCCTGAGGACGAAGCCAAGCGCCCGTTACCGCCCAGCTGTATGCTGTGATAATCCCTCCGACCGCGATATCGATCACATAGTGTTCGCCCATGTAGACGAGCGCCGCCCCCATCGAAAGCGCATAGAGCCAGGCTCCCAGCTCCCAACTTCGACCCCGGCCGTGGGCCGCGAAGACCAGCAGGAACGTCACCGCGAAGTGCATCGAAGGCATCGCCGCGATCGGATTCGACTCTCCAACAATCTTGTAGCCTGCCTGGTAAAGCCCTCCGCCCAGCTCCCTGGCGATCGGCTCCATGATGCGAAGAACCACGGGTGCTCCGGGAGAATCAATCGATTCTGGCGCCATCCACGGTGGATTGGAGGGGATAATGAAATAGATAAGCAGTCCCAGCATCAGGAGCATCGTCAGCGCAGCCAGGTAATGCCGAAAACGTTGCTGGTTCTTCCACCAGAGCCACACAACAACGGCATGTGGAACGATGAAGTAGGACCAGTGGATGAAGGTGAAATAATAGTCATACCAGTGGATGGAACCGGGCTCATAGTAAGCAGCCTGGAGACGGATCGTCGGTAACTCCCCCCCGAACAGCCACCTTTCGAATACGACCGCCTTGGTGTTCAACGTCTTCGCCAGGATTGTTTCGTCGGCGAGTGAACGAAGAAAGGTGAAGACGAACCACACCGTCGCGTAGGGCACAATGCTCGCAACAAAGGATCGAGTCCTTCCAGTCGGGACAAAGATGACTGCGAGCAGGGCTATCAGGCCCCAGATCAGGAACGAGCGATTGGTATACAGGGAGACAACGACGAGTCCGATCCCTATGGCAAGGCGAATCCAGAGTTCCGGTGTCATACGGATCCGGAATCGTGATGTCTTCAAGCTGTGCTCTATGTGGACAGGGACGGGGTCGTCGTCCTGCTTTATGGGGGAATCAGCCTGCCTCGTCACGTGCGGAAAACGGCTCCTTCGTTAGGGCTGTCCAAATGCTCAAAATCCGTTGGATCTCCAGAGAGTATACGAGGTGAACAGCAGCCGCTGAACCCGCCGGGAGTCGTTCATTTGCTTTCCAGGCGGTACCGGTGGAGAGCTTTTGACGTCATCGAGAAGCGATTCTCGGCCGAATCAGGATCTGGTTTTTTCGCCATGAATCCCCGGCGGAGCTGCTCGGCAATCCATCCGCTATCCAGATTATGATGAGCCGCCAGTACGTCGACATCGTTCTCGGTCCAGGCGTTGTCGCGCTCCTTGAGCGCGGCATAGAAGCGCTGACGATTCTGCTCCGCAAAGGCAGTCGGACCGGTCACAAGGCGCTCTACAACGGGGCCTCCTTCCAGGAAGCGGATGATGTCCGGTATATCGTTCTCGGATACGTTGCTGTAGACGATGTTGTCCGGATAGATGAGGAAGTTGGGGCCGATGTCGCAGAGGTCAATTGTGCCGCACGTATTGAGATGGACCCTGGTGTTCAGGCGCTTGCGCATGAGTTCGAACCGAAAGCGCGTCAGTACCTGGTTCGCCCCCTTCTGAATACAGTGACTTCCCGTGCAGACGAGTACGTGGCGTTCGGTCCAGTACATGTGGGCGCGTCCTTCCTGAGGCAACAACGTTCTTCATGGCCGCAGTCTAACAAAGGATCAATACACGTCTCGCGTCCTGTTTGAACCAGTGCAGCAACCTCTAAAGGCGATCGTGCTGCGCGGGATGGCAGCGGATGGATGGTAGTGAGAGGGGTGTTTACGGTCCTTGGACGACATATCCCCATATCCACGCCGCGCCCCACAGCGCCGGAGGCGGTGTGCTACTCGCGAAGCAGTCATCCACTGCAGTTGGCTCAGGTCGTTCACTCGCTGGCGCACGGCATCTTGAACGTTCAACTGAGATACCGGGCACTTCAGGACGGTCCGTCATTGGTACTTCCGCAGAGATTATTGCGTCGGCATCGGCCGATCGCACCAAGCCTTACGGCGCTTGGAACTTTCCGGAGTGGGGCTTTGGTCAGGGAATCGGCCGCACCCCGCCCGGAAGCGCCTCTGTGAGCGACATCCGGTCCAGACGGCTCGCTACCATGTCCGTGTCATCCCGTTGCTTCGGCGGGCGTGATCAAATGCTGCAGGTAGGAGTCGATGAACGGATCAAGCCCACCGTTCAGCACAGCGTTAGCGTCCCCAACTGACGTCTCGGTGCGATGGTCAGTGACCTGCGTATATGGATGCAGCACGTAGGAGCGGATGCGGCTGCCAAACCCGGCGGCGATGTTGTCGCCCTTGAGCTCGGCGCGCTGGACAGCCTCCTCCTTAAGCTTCATCTCGAGGAGTCTCGAACGCAGGATCTTAAACGCGGATTCCCGGTTCTGGGTCTGGCTGCGCTCGTTTTGACAAGTCACCACGACGCCCGTCGGCAAGTGAGTCAACCGCACAGCCGAATCCGTCTTGTTCACATGCTGACCACCGGCACCGGACGAGCGGTAGGTGTCAACGCGGACATCGTCCGGTTTAAGATCGATCTCATGATCGTTCTCGATCTCCGGCAAGACCTCAACCAGCGCGAAGGCAGTATGGCGGCGATGGGCTGAATCGAATGGAGAGAGGCGGACGAGACGATGAGAACCGCCTTCGCCCTTGAGCAGACCGTACGCGTTCGATCCGCGGACCTCGATCGTTGCGTTCTTGATGCCCGCCTCATCGCCTTCGGTTGTGTCAAGCAGGTCGGCCTTGAACCCCCGCTTGTCTGCCCAGCGCAAGTACATGCGAGAGAGCATGGAGGTCCAGTCCTGCGCGTCCACGCCGCCTTCACCTGAGTGAATGATCAGGATCGCGTCGGACCGGTCGTGCGGCTCATTCAATGCCGACTGCAACTCCATTCTGTCGACCTTTTGCAGGACGGTGTCACGCTCCGCCGAGATTTCCTCGATCAGCTCGGGCTCATCCTCCGCCATCTCGAGAAGATCGAGCATGTCCGCCACCGATTGCTCTGCCCGGGTCCAGTCGTCGATGCGCGCCTTTATCTCGCCGAGGCGACGCATTTCGTTCTGAGCCGTGGTGGGATCGTTCCAGTACTCCGGATCGGAGCTCCGGCGTTCGAGATCTTCAATCTCCCGCTCATCGTTAGCGAGGTCAAAGACGCCCCCGGAGCGAATCGAGTCGTGTCGCGAGCTCGGAGAGGGATTTAGTGAGGTCGTCGCGTGAGGCCATGGATGCCACCTTCTGTTATTACGTCATGTCAGGTGCCGGAGACGCGGGAGTTCCAGCCGAATCTATCCAATTATACGAGGGAGACCAGGTGGACAATGCAATGACAGAGGAGGGATCGAGTGGTCACGCAGGTCGGACCACTCCGGAGTGGTGAGTGAAGGGCAATAACCCTTACGAGCAGCGTCTGACGATAGATGTTGTCGAGGGATCTTGAACATCGGTTCTGGGATAGATCTTCTGATTACCAGAAATCCTCGCCAACCAGGCGGTCATAGAGTGCCTGCAGTTGCTCATCCGAGTAGTACTGGATGGTGATTGTTCCACCACCTTTACCCGTTCCACGCTTGACGGCTACCTTGGTACCCAGTGCATCCCTGAGGCGCGATTCAAGCCGCACATCCTCCGGATGATGCTCCGCGCTTTTCTCCCGCTCCACTGGCGTGCCCGAAAGCCATCGGCGAACGAGATCCTCGGTCTGGCGCACGCTGAGACCCTTCTCAAGCACGATGTCAAGCACTGCGAGTTGGTCTGCCGCCGAACCAAGCCCGAGCAGAGCCCGCGTGTGGCCTTCGGAGATTTGCTCGTTCGCCAATGCATCCTGCACGCGATCCGGGGCGTTCAGCAAACGCAGCGTGTTGGTGACACTGACGCGTGAACGCCCCACTCGCTCGGCGACATCCGCCTGGGTAAGGCCGAAATCCTCAATCAGCTGCCTGTACGCGCCCGCTTCCTCCAGAGGGCTGAGATCAGCGCGGACGACGTTCTCGACGATCGCGAGCTCGAGCATCGCCTGTGGCGCAACGTCTTTGATGATGATTGGTACGGTCTTCAAGCCGGCAACGCCCGATGCCCGCCAGCGCCGCTCGCCGGCGATCAATGTGTATTTGTCCTGTTCATCGGAAGATGTCACCACGAGTGGCTGCATGACACCATGGGTTCGGATGGACTGTGCCAAATCCTCGAGTTTGTGCGGATCGATCTTCGCGCGGGGCTGCCAGGGATTGGGCGAGATTGCTTCGATGGGAACTTCGTGCGGCGTCCCAGCTGAAGCACCGGAACTCGCGGCGGGAGGCGCGCTTGGATCGGCCGTGGGAATGAGTGACTCCAGGCCACGGCCCAGTCCACCGCGACGCTGGCGGGTACGTGTCGATCCCTTGTTTTCAGGCGTGCCGTTGCTCACTTAAACAGGGCTCCTTGCTGCGGCATGCCCCGATTGCCAGGCAGGATTCTCGGGCCTCGCAACCGTGCCGCATGTGCGGAAAGTTTAGCATTGCCGCCCGGTATACTTTCGGCCAGCACTGGCCATCCCGGCCACGACGGGGCTGACGGCGTTTCCCAAAGCCTTATTTGAGGTCATATACGCATCCATGCTCAACGCAATTCTCGGAATCATTGTGCTCACCGTGGTACTGGCGGCCACGTTTGGATTGATCAACTGGGCGAGGCGGGCAGCTGAGGGGGACAAGGCCGCCAACATGGGGCTCTACCTGCTCTTCGGGATCCCCGGGGCTTTGCTAACTGTTGCCGGTTCCGCCCTGCTTTTGAATGGAAAGGAAGGTGGCTGGCTGGCGCTTGGCCTTGGTCTTGGGCTCGGTCTCCCCCTGATCAGGCCGTTTCGTAAGGGCCTGGCCCAACTGACGCCGATGGATCCGACATCACCCATCGACTTTTCCGGGCTGGCGATCATGCTTTCGGTATTCGCTTTCCTCGTCTATTCCCTCACCGATGCTGGTGGGGGGGAAGCTGCCGTACCGGAGCTGAGTACCAGTGCCACGATCTCTTCCCTGATCATCAATTTCTTGGCCTTCGCCGGACTTGCGTATATCGCTGTTGGATACCGGAATTACCGGAACGGTGCAGAGGCCACTGAAAGGCTCGGGCTGCGAACACCGACACTGTTGGAGGTAGGTATAGGGCTCGGCGCGGTTGCTCCTGCGTTCATCTTCAGCATGATTGGTTCGCTGCTGACCTCGGTCTTCCAGCCCGACGCGGTAGACCGCCTGACCGAGACCATCGACAATATGACCACGGGGGTGCAGAACCCTTTCGGCGCCCTTCTGCTCGGGCTCTGCACCGGTATTGGCGAGGAGATACTTTTCCGTGGTGCAATCCAGCCGCGGTTTGGCATTTTGTTCACGACGTTGTTCTGGACCGCACTCCATACCCAGTACGAGCTGACCTGGGTGATCGTTGGGCTGGTCCTGATGGGTATCATGCTTGGACTCATGCGGAAATATTACGGAACAACTGCTGCCATCATTACGCATGCCGTGTATAACGCCCTTGTCGTGTTACTCCAGATGGCGATTTCCTGAATGCCCATTCATGGTCCCCGTGCTGCGTAGCATAAATACTCGTGATCCGGCGTTCGTGATGCTCTCGAGTGTCCCGTACTCGCGTAGCAAGTTGACCAGAGGAAGCCGATGAAGACATGCGAGATTCGCGACCTTGATGGACCGAACCTGTTCTTGCGAAAACCCGCGATCAAACTGGAGCTCGAAGCGGAAGAAGGGGCAATTCAGGTAAGCCGTGCCGCGAGTGAGTTCGCTGCAGGAGAACCACTGAGTGTCACAGCGCTCGAACCGGCGGAGCCCGAGCGATTGATGGTGCTCACTGTAGAGATTGTGAACCGGCTTCACGATCTTTGCGACCAGCCTCGTCCTGAAGCGGCATATCGCAGGATGGAAGAGGAGGGCCACTATGCAGTGGCCTATAGCTGGCGGCACCGCCGCTTTGCCATAGCCCTTGGTAAGTTGGCACTCCAATTCGTCCTTGGCCAGACCCAGGACATCGATGCCGGCGTGGCCAGTTTGAAGCAGATCCTTGCCAGTCCTCCCGAGGACGACGACGAGCCTCAAATGGTGGCGAGCCGGGACCGGAAGACGCCGATCATTGCGATCACCGGAACGAACGGGAAGACCACCACCTCGCGGCTCATCAGCTTCATCTTGAGGAATGCCGGGAAGAAGGTGGGAATGACGTCGTCTGCCGGCGTCTATATCGATACCGAGCAGGTCCTGCAGGGCGACTATTCTGGACCCGGAGGCGCCCGGCGCGTGCTGGAGTCGGATGTCGATGTCGCGGTACTGGAGACTGCCCGTGGCGGCATGTTGCTACGTGGCCTCGGATACGAGGAGTGCGATGTCAGCGTCGTCACAAATGTCAGCGCCGATCATCTGGGACTTCACGGTGTACTGACCGTCGAGGGGCTTGCAGAGGTCAAGAGTCTCGTGCCGCGAGCGACGCGGGAAGGCGGTTTCGCGGTCCTCAATGCGGATGATCCCTTTGTGTTCGCCATGCGGGAACAGATTCGCGCCCGACCTTTTTTTGTCAGCCGGAGAGGGATATCGCCGGAAGTGCAGGAGCACATCGAGAACAGTGGATGGGCCCTCACGCTTGATGACGGTCAGGTGCACTGGTGGCATGACGGGACATCGGACGTAGTCACATCGTTGAACGGTATTCCGGTCACCTTCGGCGGTCGCGCGCCGCATATGGTGGAGAACGCCCTTTGTGCGGCGGCTGGATGCCTTGGGCTTGGCTTGGGAATCGATCAGGTGCGAAGCGGTCTTGCCGAGTTCCGCAGCAGTTCCCGGGACAATCACGGCCGCCTCAATGTCTACAAGATGGATGGGGCAACGGTGGTGATCGACTTCGCCCATAACGAGGCAGGTCTCAAGCAGCTTCTTGAGTTCGCCCGGCACTTCCGTACCGGCGAGGGTAAGATGACCGCAATTGTCGGCACCGCGGGAGACCGCGACGACGAAGCCTTCCGGGCCATCGGCCGCCACGCTGCACTACAGGCGGATCACGTCATCAAGAAGGACACGACCAAGTATTTGCGGGGTCGTCAACCCGGTGACATGTTGAGGTTGCTGCAGAGGGGAATCGATGACGCCGGGACTGATGTACCGGTCGAGGACGCTCCCTCTGAACGGGAAGCATGCCTGCGCGCTTTCGGGCGGGTGCAATCCGGCGATGTGGTCGCCGTGATGTGCATCGAGGACTATGATTTCCTGCTCGGTTACCTGGATGAGCGGGGCACGCCCGTCAACTAGGATCTTCGCCGTTCACCCTCGGAAGCACCCGTCCTGTTGACGTGTGTCGAGCTACTTGTTACCCTTCCTTATACCTAGTCAAAGGTCGAATAGCTACGCAACCGGCGTAGCGGGTACCTATGAATTAAGGAAATAACCCGGATGGCGACTGTCAGTCCCCTTATATTCCACCCTAGGAAGACCGCGGTTTCAGGCCCACGTGACGCGTATGGCCGAACGATGAACTACCTGCGGATCTCCCTGACAGATCGCTGCAACTTCCGCTGCATGTACTGCATGCCAGCCGTGGGAATGCAGTTCCAGCCCCGGGAGGAATTGCTGACCGACGACGAATTGATCCGTTTGGTCGGCCTCTTCGCCGAAACTGGCGTTACCAAACTTCGCCTGACGGGTGGAGAGCCGACGATCCGCCCGCATCTCGTGGATCTCGTCCGGCAGTTCAAGTCGTTCCCGAACATACGGGAACTTTCGATGACGACGAATGCTTTGCTTTTGAGCCGCATCGCAGGAGATCTCAAGGACGCGGGCTTGGATCGCATCAACGTTAGCATCGACACCCTGGATCCTGTACGGTTCAGGTTCATGACCCGCGGCGGTCGCTTCGATATGGTCTGGGCCGGAATCGAGGAGGCGGATCGGGTGGGGCTCGGGGCAATCAAGCTGAACAGCGTAGTCCTCAGGGGCCAGAATGATCACGAGGTCGCCGAGATGGCGAGGCTGACAATCGACCGCCCGTGGCAGGTTCGGTTCCTTGAGATCATGCCGATGGAAGGCGTGGGCCTGGTGTACGACGAAGGACTCGTGACTTCCGAAGAGACACACCTGGAGCTGGAGAAGCACTTCGGCCCGCTCGAGCAGCTGCCCGCGCACCCATCAGATCCCGCGCGTATGTGGAAGATACCGGGGGCGCAGGGAACGATTGGTTTCATATCTCCAATGTCGGAGCCATTCTGCGACACGTGCAACCGGGTCCGCCTGACGGCGGATGGAAACCTGCGTCTTTGCTTGTTGCATTCGGACGAGCTGAACCTGCGAGATCGCATCCGATCGGGCGCTACAGACGCAGAGATCGTAGCAACAATTCGGGGCGGAATCTGGCGGAAGCCATGGGGGCATCACGTCCATGAGCGGCAAATGCACACAGTGCGGGGTATGTCACAGATAGGCGGCTAGCGCTCAACCTGCAATAACCTCAAACCCCTTGTACGTTCGCGGCTTTACCGTCACAATCAACTTGGGTGGAGCGCACCGGGCCACCGGTGCGCTTTTCGTTTTTTTGGCGGGGGAGAGGAACGTAGATGGCGGCGGATGCTGCGCCCGGCTTTCTGGAGAAGCAGTTCAAGCTCTCCAGGCTCGGGACGAATGTTCAGACGGAGATCCTGGCTGGTCTGACCACGTTCATGGTCGTGTCCTACATCATTGCCGTGAACCCGTTGACGCTCACCTTCAACGGCGAGCTCACGGTGACACAGGTGGCGACGGTCACCTGTCTGGTTGCCGGCGTGATGTCGATCATCATGGGGCTCTATACGAACCGGGCGATTGCGATTGCGCCGGGCCTCGGCATCAATGCGATCGTGGCGTTCACGCTCGTGGGAAGCATGGGGCTCTCCTTCCCCGAGGCTATGGGCGTTGTGGTCACTGAAGGCATCATCATCACGATCCTGGTGCTGACCGGCGTTCGTCAGTACGTGCTGGAGGTCGTGCCACTGATCCTGAAGAAGGCGATCAGCGTTGGGATCGGTTTCTTCATTCTCTTGTTGGGTCTCCGCGGTGCGGGAGTCATCGCATTCCACAGCGGGGACTTCGAGTCGGAAGTCGGGACATACACCGGACGTCTCGACCTTGCCCCGCTCAACAGTTGGCCGATCTTCGTCTCAATGATCGGCCTCCTTGTTATTACCGTGCTGATGGCGCGGAACGTTAAGGCCGCTATATTCTGGGGCATTATTGTCTCGACTGTGACTGCTTTCCTCGTACCTGGGGACATCACATCGTTGCCCAGAGATCCCTTCAGTGGCCCTGATTTCAGTCTGGTTGGCGAGTTCAGCTTCGGCTATTGGGGAGAGCTCGGGATCTTGACCTCGATCCTCGTCGTTCTGAGTTTGATGCTCACCGACTTCTTTGACACGATGGGAACACTTATCGGCGTTGGCGCCCAGGCCGGCTACCTCGATGAGAACGGTGAGCTGCCGGACGCGGAGAAGCCGCTCCTGGTTGACTCCGTCGCTGCGGTCGCTGGTGGTCTTGTGAGTTCGTCCTCGGCGACCTCGTACATTGAGTCGGCGGCCGGCGTCAGCGTTGGCGGTCGAAGCGGTCTTGTCGTCGTCGTCACCGGTCTTCTCTTCCTCCTGGTGCTTCCCTTTGTGTCGCTCGTTGAGGCGATACCTGGTGCTGCCACAGCACCAGCGCTCATTGTCGTTGGGCTCCTGATGATGAGCGTCCTTTCCGACGATGAGGGCGGGGTGGACAGAACCGGCACTCGCCGGGGTATTGATTTCGGGAATATGGAGGATAGCTTCCCGGTAGCGCTGACCATGTTGGTAATGCCGTTCACGTTCAACATCACCTACGGCATTGGTGCGGGCTTTGTAAGCTTCGTGCTCATCAAGGTGGCGCGAGGCAAGGCATCACAGGTGCATCCGGCGATGTACGCCATCGCATTGCTCTTCCTGCTCTACTTCCTCCGCTGGTCACTTTTCGGTGCAGAATTTTAAAACCTGCCGGAAACTGGCGACCGAACCGAACCGACAGGAGATGAGGTGCGGCTGGTCCGTCCACTCGCCGGTGACGAGTGTGATTCACACTGACGCTTGCTCAGCTCGCTTGTACAAATCGCCGTTGGAGGACCGTAGATTTATGACGGATCGACCGGAACTGAGACAGATTGTCTTCTCCCATCAGCCGAAGAGGGGTTTGCTTGAGGCGGTCAGGGCGTCAGTTCCGAATGCGTCGGTGGTCGTTGCGAAGGGGGACGAACTGCGATCGGCAATGCCGGGCGCACAGCTCCTGATCGGTGGCAAGATTCCGGAGGACGCGGTTCAGGACGCTGCTGAGCTTCATTGGCAGCACGTACCCTTCGCTGGCGTTGAGAGCGTTATTACACCGGCCCTGATCGAGCGGGGGATCTTGCTCACGAACAGCAGGGGAGTAAGCGCGCCGAACATTGCCGAGCATCTCATCGCGATGATGCTCGCGTTCGCGCGGGCACTGCCGTTCTTCGTCAAGGCACAGCGGGAACGTCAGTGGAAACCCTTCCACCCCGAGCCGACATTCTTCGAGCTCACAGGCCAGACAGTTCTGTTGCTCGGCACGGGCGCCATCGGGAAGACGACGGCGGAGCGCTTGCGTCCCTTCGGTTGCACGATCATCGGTGCACGACGAACTCCTCAAGTGTTGGACAGGTTCGATCGGGTTGTTGGCTTTGGAGAACTGGGGGACATCCTGCCGGACGTGGACCACGTGGTCAGCAGCTTGCCGATGACACCCGGCACGGCGAAGCTCTTCTCGTCAGAGATGATCCGGAAAATGAAGAGGGGAGCATACTTCTTCAACGTGGGACGTGGCGGCACGGTCGATCAGGACGCGCTGATCGAGGCGTTGGTAAACGGGCATCTCGGGGGCGCGGGACTGGATGTCACCGATCCAGAGCCGCTCCCCCGCGACTCTCCCCTCTGGAGCATGCCGAACGTGCTCATCACAAGCCATACATCTGGCGGCTCGCCCAGGGCGGATGAACGCGTGATAGAGCTGACGGTGGAGAACATTCGCCGGTATTGCGCCGGGGAGGATCTCCTAAACCTGGTTGATCTGGAGCACGGCTACTAGCATGGCGCGGTCGGAGGGATAAAGCGGTCCACTGTCTGTCCCATCCTCAAACCGTTCAGGCATCTTCCCGATGTGCGCCTGGGCCGAATACGCAGCGCTGCAGTACTGCTGTATCGGTCGCCGTTTTTCGAGAGTTGCGAAACTGACGCTCGAGCGTGTTGCTGATCGAGCTTACTGCATCCTTGTGGAGGAGCGCGAGAGCGGGCCCCCCTTCGCCACCTCCCATCATCCTCGCTCCAAGCACACCGTCCTGTTCCCGCAGCAGGTGGACCAATGCTTCGACGCGCGGATGACTGATCTCGTAGTCCCTGGCGGAGCTTTCGCCTGATTCATTCATGAGCTCGCCGAACCGGTCCCAGTCGCCGAGGTGCATTGCTGTTTCGGCTTCGTCAACACGCTGCGTCTCGGAAACGGCATGACGAACTCGCTTCAAGAGCGTTTCGTCCAAATGGCGGTCGATGGTCGGCATGACGGCGTCCCAGTGAGGGGCAAGGGAACTTAGGCGGGGAAGATCCAGGTCATATGCATCAGCCACTATTTGTCGTGCCTCTTCTGCCTCGCGGACGCGAATTGCATAGGACGATGTCCGCAAGGATCGATTGACACCAGAGCTGGCAACGGCAAAAACGAGGTCGCCCAAGCTGGGACTGAGGCGGGAGAACGAATTATCGCGACCGTCGAACCGGATAACTTCTCCAGCAACAGAGGCGGACTGGTCCATGGCACCCACCGGCGAGCCAGCGCGATGCTCTGCTTCGCGGGCGATGGCCACCATCTCGAGAGGGTCGATCTCATCGATGGTTAGGGCGAGGAGTGTCGCCACGCAAAGGGCGGCCGAGGAGCTCATGCCGAAGCCTCGAGGGACATCTCCGCTTATCGAAAGCCCTACTCCTGTCCGGAAGGGTATTCGGCGCATGGCCAACGCTGCAACGACTCCCTTCAGGTAGACGATCGGCCCGCTGTCTCCCTCCCCGGCATGCCAGTCACCTAGCGTAATGGCATCGAATGTGTGCCTCTGGCCAATCACGTCCGCGGCGACCATGGCGATGTGGTGCCCAGCGCGGATGTTGCCACTCCCCACCATGACAACCCGATCGATGGCTGCTGCAAGGACCGGCCCGCCGTTGTAATCGATGTGGTTGCCGATGAGCTCAATCCGCCCAGGAGCTATTGCCCAACCATCGGTCAGCCAGCCGGAGCCGAACGCCGCGCTTCCGGCCCGAACCGCACGGCTTTTCAGGGAGTCGTGTGACATGAGCCGGCCGCTAACGGTTCATCTTCACGGACTTAAAGGCTTCCGCAAGCTCGAAAGGCTGATCCTTGGCGAGCTCCCGGGATCGCTCCCTAAGCCGCTCATCAAGCTTGGCGCCGTCGCCGACCTGCGAAACGTGAGCCTTCAGGGCCTCGATCTTGTTCTCGAAGGTGTCCGTGATATCGACAAAGACGTCGGGTGCCTCTGATCCGAAGTACCAAATCTCGGCTGTCTTGTGAGGCTCGATACCCTCCGCCAAATGATCGGGGAAGTAGAGATGGTCGCGAGCGGTAGGGTAGACGGAGTCGTGGGTCGCCTGGCCCACACCCCGGTGGTCAGGATGCATGGCATACGGTCGGAAGGGGTCGTGTGTAATCACCACGTCCGGTTTGTGGATACGAATCTGCTTGACAATCTTCTCCCGCAGATCGATGTCGGGAACAATGTGCCCGTCACCCTGGCGAAGGAAGACGACTTCATCGATACCCTCACGCCGGGCGGCCTCCAGTTGTTCCTTCTCGCGGGTCGTGCCAAGCGTCTCTGGAGTCTGCGAGCGATCAGTCGTCCCGCGGTTGCCCGAAGTAACCTGGATGAGGATGATGCGCTTGCCCTGCCGGGAGAGTTTCGTGATCGTTCCTGCTGAGGAGAACTCGGCATCGTCCGGGTGCGCAACAACCCACATGTAGGTCTGGTATTCGGATCGATCCTGTCCGTCTGTCATGTTCGCCGGATCCCTCTGTCGTGTCGCCCCGCAGGCGCCTACCTGCGAAGCATCAAGCCTTCAGGAGGTGAGAGAGTTCCTGCACCACCATCGGTCGC
>JAUJLY010000401.1 GCA_030447145.1 Thermomicrobiales bacterium | reverse complement strand
TTCCGTTTTAGCGCCGCAATCACGCCTGCGGGGATCGCGATTACCGTCGCGATCACAAATGACAGGAACGCAATACTCATGGTCTTGGGAAGACCAGAGAGAATCGCGCTACTCACGCTTTCCGCACCCGTAATCGAGGAGCCGAAATCTCCGCGCAAGGCATCTCCCATCCAGCGGACGTACTGGATGAGGACGGGCTCGTCGAGGCCCAGCTTGTGACGCAGCGCATCTGCGGCTTCAGGGGTGTACTCCGGCCCGAGCATCTGGATGATCGGATCGCCCGGGATCGCCCTCATCAAGAAGAAGACCAGCGTTGCGCATCCCCAGACAATGATGACGCTGTGGATCAGCCGCCGGATGATGTACTGGGTCAGTTCATCACCTCCTGATGTCCGGCAAGGTCAACATGCAGCGCGGCGAGAAGTCCGGTGAGGATTCACGATACTACTGGTCGAGCCAAACCGTTTCCAGGTAACGCTGTTCCGGAATGGCCACGTATCCCTGAACATAGTTATAGAAGGCCGTCACATCAGGCAGGTGGTAGATGAACTTGTAGACCGCTTCACCCGCAACGAGTGCCTGGAGATCCTGGAGAAGCTTGGTTCTTCCCGCCACGTCACTTGTTTCTCGCTGTCCATCGACAAGCTCATCGGCTTGGGGGTTGGTGTACCCGATCGGATTGGACGGACCGGTCGAATGGAAATAGTTCCACACGCCATCATCCGGATCGGCATCGACCACGCTGCCAAGCATCGTCATGTCGAAGTCACCGGCGGTGCGACGCTCTGAATAGGCGTTTGTCTGCATCTGGTCGATCTGCACGTCCAGACCGATTTTGCTCAGCTGGCTCCGAATCGTCTCCGTCTCCCGTTGGTTGGCCGGCGTGCCGATCAGCTGTGGCTGGAGTCCCTGGAGACCAGCTTTCTGGGCCAGCTGTTTGGCCTCGTCAAGGTTGAAGGCTTGCGGGTTGTCCACTTCTTCGGGTGGCACGTAGACCCATTCAAACGCCGGGGCGAGGGGACCCACGCTCTGGATGGCACGCCCAAAGAAGGCCTTCTGGTTCATGTCGTCGAAGTCAATGGCTTTCGCCACTGCCATCCGAGCATCCGGGTTGTCCCAGGGAGGCCGACTGTAGTTCATCGTCAGGCCGACCCAGTTTGTTCCCGCTGCTTCGACCATGGTCACGTCGTCAACCGCAGCGAGTTGCTCGTAGCCGATCAGCGGCACGATGTCGACCATATCGACATCGCCAGCCTCAAGAGCACTCACGAGGGTCGATGGCTCTGCAACCAACTGGACGATGATCCTGTCCAATGGAGGGCGGCCACCGTACCAGTTCTCAAACGCCACCATTTCGAAACCGCCGCCGGTCTCCACTGTTTCCGGAACGATCATGAATGGCCCGCAGCCGACAGGTGCGAACCCGAACTGCTCCTCGCCCATCTCCTCGATCGCGCGCTTTGAGATCGGTGCGAGCGCACGCCCGGGGCCACGGCTGCATGCCGTTGCCAGGAAGGGCGCATAGGGGGCGCTCTGCCGGATAACCAGCGTGGTGTCGTCAGGCGCCGCGATATCCGTGACTAACGCGAGCTTGTTCGCCTGCGGTGAGGCAAAGTCAGGGTTTATGGTCCGCTCGTAGGTATAAATGAAATCGTTCGCGGTGAGCGGATCACCGTTGTGGAAGGTAAGGCCCGACCGCAGGGCGAAGGTGTATTGGAGTCCATCCCCGGTCACTTCCCAGTTCTCTGCGAGATCGGGGATAATCCCAAGTTCCTGGTCGAACTGCACCAGACCCGAGAAGAGATTGGACAGCAGCTCGCCCGCAACAATGCCGAGGTTGACCTGCGCAGGGTCGAGCGTCGGAATCTGTCCGAGTCCAAACCCCCAGCGCAGCTCGCCCCCCTGCTTCACATCCTGCCTGAGCACGAGCGCTCCCTGCTTGGTCGCCAAGCTGGACGCGGAAGCCCGGGTGAGTTGTGCCGCATAGCCAGTCGCACCGCTCGCGGCGGCAAGCTGCAGCAGCGTACGCCGGCTCACTCGCGGTCCGCTGAGAACACTCCAGTCGATCGAGTCAGGATGATTCATGCGTCGGCTCCTACGGGGGTGTGCCGATAGGCTTCCGATATGGAGATCGGCTGGATCGGCGAACAGGCTGGGTCGATAGCACGGAGTCTCCCATGGCCGCCTGCCCTTGTCAATGATCGCAGCATTCGTTGATCGCTACATCGAATGCAGGACTGGTGTGGAATGGACGGTCAACTCCATACTTCCGGCAGGTGCGGTGATTATCGTCGAGCTGCCAGAGCAGCGTCATGTCCGCAGGTTCTGCCGCTCGACAGCTCTTTCGGTTGCGTTGGGGGCTCGGTAATGTCACCGAGGCGGCGGTTTGACAAAAATGTGTGGCCGGTTAGTCAAGTGATGGACGCACAGGCCCTCAGCCATCTCCTGAGTGAGTTTGCGCCGATCGCGATCCCCTGAGATGATTCGGAATGGTATGGGAGACGTGGAGACCAG
>JAUJLY010000084.1 GCA_030447145.1 Thermomicrobiales bacterium | reverse complement strand
CATGACCTACGCCTGGAACCCAAGAGGGCATGCTGATTTCGAAGGGCAGTGCAGGAAGATCATCCAGGCAAAAACACTGATCGGGATCTGCGCTAAACCACATCTGGTGTTCCGTCTGCTACTTTGGAAACAAAGCCCCGGTCTTGTGACCAGGGCACATCTCACGCGTCCTTCTTCTTTTCCTCGATCTCTTTTGGCAGCTGGTTGAACAAGGGCAGGGCCTCTTCCAATCGCTCATTCGTTTGTCGCTCCAGTTCCTTGAGCCATTCAGGAATCGGGGCATCTTCTTCTGGCGTGCGCTTGGGGCTTCGCTTCTCGTGTATTGGTCCTCAACTCATCGCTTCGGATAGATGCTACCCTCGCCTCTTCAGGGCTTCTGTGTCCGCCCGACACGCTATAATGACCCCATACGCCGGTGGTTCACGGCCAAAAGAGCCGGTAGGTTTTGGGGTCAGAACACGGGTAAAATCAGTCTCCCTGCTGTTAACCGGAGGGTTAGAGGTTCGAGTCCTCTTCGGGGAGCTATCAGGCACTGCCGGACGTCCGGCGGTGCCTTTTTGTTGGAGTCGAAATGATCGCAGGCGCGAGCCGCGCTCTGAAAGGAAGGCTACATGGCCGAATTGTTCAAGAATCTCATTGGTGGCCAGTGGGTCGAATCTCACACCGGACGAACGTTTACGCGCAAGAACCCGGCGACCGGAGAACTCGTCGGGACCTACACGGACAGCGACGCGCAGGATGTCGACGCGGCCGTGACGGCCGCGTCCAGGGCCTTCAAATCATGGCGCCTCTACCCGTCACCGAAGCGTGGCGAAATACTCTTCCGCGCGGCACAGATTCTGGAGGCGCGCAAGGAAGCGCTTGCTCGCGAGATGACCGAGGAAATGGGTAAGGTCCTGGACGAGACCCGCGGTGATGTCCAGGAAGCCATCGACATGACCTACTACATGGCGGGCGAGGGTCGACGCCTATTCGGGGAGACAACACCCTCCGAAATGCGCAGCAAATTCCAGATGTCCGTGCGCCAGCCGCTCGGTGTGGTTGGGCTCATCACCCTGTGGAATTTTCCGATCGCCATCCCTTCCTGGAAGATGATGCCGGCGCTTATTGCCGGAAACACTGTCATCATCAAACCCGCCACCTACACCCCAAAGCTGACAGTCCGCCTGGCTGAAGTCCTGATGGAAGCTGGCATTCCGGACGGTGTGGTGAATGTTGTGCTTGGCAATGGTAGCGACGTCGGCGAGCCCCTGATGCACCACCCCGATGTGCCGGTGATTTCGTTCACCGGATCCACGGAGACCGGCAGGAGCATCGCCATGGCGGCGGCTCAGCACAACAAGCGCCTGACGCTCGAGATGGGCGGCAAGAACGCTGTCATCGTCCACGAGGATGCGAATCTCGATCTCGCCGCAGAAGGCATTCTCTGGGGCGCGTTCGGGACGACAGGCCAGCGCTGCACCGCCACCAGCCGCGTCGTGGTCCATCGCTCGGTGCAAGAGGAACTGGCGGCGCGCCTGGGAGCTGGAGCGGGCAAGCTGAAGCTGGGCAACGGCCTGGAACAGGGAGTTCAGGTTGGTCCATTGGTAAGTGAAGGCCAACGGGAGACGGTCGGGAAGTACGTCTCCATTGGGCAGGGTGAAGGGGCCACTCTTGTTGCCGGTGGCAATGTCGCGGCCGGAGACGGACTGGAGAATGGCTTCTTCCATGAACCAACCGTTTTCGACAATGTAAAGGCGGATATGCGCATTGCGCAGGAAGAGATCTTCGGGCCAGTTGTCTCGATCATCCCGGTGGATTCCCTGGACGAGGCAATCGACGTCGTCAACGGCGTCCAGTACGGCCTCTCCGCCGCGATCTTCACGCAGGATGTCAACAATGCCTTCCGCACCATGCAGGACATTTACACCGGCATCCTTTACGTCAACGCCGGCACAACGGGCGCGGAGATTCACCTTCCGTTCGGCGGAACCAAGGCAACCGGGAACGGTCATCGCGAGGCGGGAACCGCAGCGCTCGACTTCTACACCGAGTGGCAGAGCATCTATGTCGACTTCAGCGGCAAGCTGCAGCGCGCCCAAATCGATACGGTGGAGCACCCGGCTCCGTAATACTGAAGACGCCGGCACCCTGAGGATGCTGGCGTCTTCAAGTTCCGACAGTAGACCGTGTCTCACTTCGCCCTGAGCGCAGGACGCTTTGGGGCAACCCGATGTTCATCGAGCCGCTCTGGTACCCATCCATATCGAGGGTGACATAGCGAAAACCGTGCTGTTTCACCCTTTCGCTGATGTCCGCCCGAAGCGAAAAGGCACGTTCCAAATCCGGGGCTGCCATTTCCAGACGGGCAACCTCCCCATGGTGACGCAGACGGAATCCCCGAAAACCCAACTCCCGAACGGCGCTCTCTGCCCCCGCAACCTGCTTCAACTTCTCAACGGTAATGGGATCGCCATAGGAAAAACGCGAGGAGAGACATGCGACCGCAGGCTTTTCCGCCGTCCGGAGTCCAAAGGCGGCCGAGAGTTCGCGAATCTCCTTCTTCCTAAGTCCGACCTCCTGCAACGGTGATCGCACATCCAGATCGCGAGCCGCGCGCATACCTGGGCGAAAGTCGCCGCCGTCATCTGCGTTGGAGCCATCTATGACGTGACGGAATCCATGAGATGCAGCAAATGCCTTCAGCTGCCCATAGAGCTCCTGCTTGCAAAAGAAGCAGCGCTGATGGGTGTTATCGGCATAGCGGGAATCGGAGAGCTCCATCGTCTCGACGACGTGGTAGTCGACACCGATCTCGGCGGCCAGCTCGCGAGCCTCCTGCATCTCCTCCTCGGCATAGGTGGCGGAGAGTCCGCTCGCGGCGACACACCTCTCCCCAAGGACATCATGGGCCACCTTGAGCAGGAGCGTGCTGTCCACACCTCCGGAGAACGCCACCACAACGGATTCCATCTCCGCTAGTGTGACCCGCATCCTGTCCAGCTTCTCTTCCGCAGTGCTGCTCATACATGTTTTCCTTCGTTTCACCGATCGTACCGCACCTATCTTCCGGTATCGAGCCTGTCATGTAAACTTGGGGCAATGAATTGATACGGCCGGGCGATGCGCCCGCGCCGGCATTCTGCATGCATGCGCGGCAATGGTAGCAAGGAAGAAGGCACGTGAGCCTTTCCCATCTGACCTCATCCCTATCAAGATACGCGCCCCTGAATGACGCGCTGGCCGCGCTGAGACAAGCCACCGACCAGACGCTCGCGGACATACCCGAGGCGGTCCGTGCGGTTGTCGTCGCTGTCGTCGCCGAGCATCAGAGACGCCCGCTTTTCGTCGTCACATCCCGCCGCGACCGGGCAGACATGTTAGCCTCCGCCATCGCTGAATACCTGCCAGCAGGAACTCGCCTCGATCGCTGGGATGCGCCGGACGCACTTCCGTTCGAGCAGCTCCCCGTCGACACTGAGGCAAGCATCAGCCGTGTCCAGATCCTCAGCCGGATCGCCACTGAGCCAGATGAGCCGTCGATCATTGTCGCTCCCGTGCACGCGCTCATCCAGCTCCTGATGTCTCCCGATGAGCTGAGTGAGCATACATTGGAGATACGCCTGGGCGGACGACTTGATGTTCAGCGCCTCAAGGTGTGGGCAGCATCGGTCGGTTACCAGCACAACCCGATGGTGCAGGAGCCGGGTACGATCGCGAGGCGTGGCGGCATTGTGGATGTCTTTCCACCCGGTTCAGAGCAGCCCATTCGCATCGACTTCTTCGGTGATGACATCGAGAGTATCCGCCACTTCGATCCGCATACCCAACGGTCCACGGATCGACTCACCCGTATTCGGTTGCTTCCACCATTGGAGCTTCCAATCTGGCGCCTGGAGAGCATCGCACCGGCCCTGGAACGATTGCCAAACCAGGACCTGCGCCCGGAAGTGAAGGAGGAGTGGCGGCGCCTGACAGACCACGTCCGTCAAGGGATCGTCCCAGCATCGCTCGACCTATTCGCCGGGCATCTCGTACCCCACGGGACGACGCTGCTCGACCACCTCTCCCCCTCGACGATGGTAATCGTGGACCAGCCGGGGAGCGTCGCCTTGGCGGCCGAGCAACTGGAGCGGCAAGCAGAAGAGCTCGAACGCACCTTCGTGGAGAGTGGTGAGATTCCGGCTGGATTGCAGCGGCCCTACAAGCCCCTGGCCACCGCTCTGGGACAATTAGGCGGATATACAACCTTGTATCTCGGCTCGGAAAACCAGACCGACCAGGACGCGATCTCCCTGGGCGGAATCTCCGACCCGCCTGTTTTCGCCGGTCGCACGTTGGAGATGGTCAGAGATCTCAAGGAAAAACTTCAACGTGGTTGGAGGGTGTCGATCGCGACGGACCAGGTCGATCGCTTGACCGATATCCTGGAGGAGAACGGCATCTACCCCCGCCGCGCGAAAAAGGGAGGAGCAATGGACCTCCCTGCCCTCTCGGCTGGCACGGTGGAAATTCAGCCGTCCGACCTCACCGCCGGTTGGAGCTGGGACCACGGTAGAACCGCTGTCTGGACCGATTTCGAGATATTCGGCTACCGCAAGCAGCTCCGTCGCGGGGGTAAGCGCACCGCGAGCGAAAGCCGCGCCTTCGCCGCCAGCCTGCAACCGGGCGAACATGTGGTGCATGTTGATCATGGTATCGGGAAATTTACTGGTCTTGTGCGAGTGGAAACCGGAGGGATCGAGCGGGAATATCTGCTGCTGGAATATGAGAAGGGCGACAAACTCTATGTACCTGTGGATCAGAGCGACCGGGTCACCCGATACGCCACAGGAGGCGTGGCTGCTCCCTCGCTCAACAAGCTAGGTTCCGGTGATTGGAACAAAACCAAGCGCCGCGTTCGACGAGCGGTTCGGGAGATGGCCTTCGAGCTTATCCAGCTGTATTCCTATAGAGATTCGGGCAAGGGATACCAGTTCGGCCCCGACTCTCGATGGGATTACGAACTGGCCGAGTCGTTTCCCTACGTGGAGACACAAGACCAGGCAGCCGCGATACAGGCGGTGAAGAGCGACATGGAGTCCTACCGTCCCATGGACCGCCTGGTTTGCGGCGATGTCGGATTCGGCAAGACCGAGGTGGCCATCCGCGCCGCCTTCAAATCCGCGAACGCCGGCAAACAGGTTGCGATCCTTGTGCCCACCACGATCCTCGCGCTCCAGCACTACCAGACGTTCAAGGACCGCATGGCCGCATTCCCGATCAATGTCCAGATGTTGTCACGTTTGCGCTCGAAAAAACAACAGGCAGGGACGATCAAGGGACTGAAGGACGGCAGCGTCGACATCATCATCGGCACACATCGGCTGGTGCAGAAAGACGTCTCGTTCAAGGACCTTGGTCTCGTCGTCGTCGACGAGGAACAGCGCTTCGGCGTCCGTCAGAAGGAATTCCTGAAAACCCTGCGCACCCAGGTGGACGTTTTGTCGATGTCGGCCACGCCGATCCCGCGGACGCTACATCTCTCCCTCTCCGGCATTCGGGACATCTCCATGATCGAGACGGCGCCACAGGCTCGACTGCCGATCAGGACGTTCGTGACGGAGTTCAACGACCAACTCGTCCGCGAAGTCATCCTGCGCGAGATGGATCGCGGAGGACAAGTGTATGTCGTCCATAACCGCGTCCATGATATCGATCGACTGGCTGATCGCCTCCGAAAGATCGTGCCGGAAGCCCGCTTCGGTGTCGGCCACGGCCAAATGGACGAACATGTGCTTGAAGAGGTCATGCTCGGGTTCGTTCGCCATGAGTTCGATGTGCTGCTCGCCACGACAATCATTGAGTCGGGGGTGGACATTCCGAACGTCAACACCATCATCATCGACAATGCCGACACGCTGGGGTTGACCCAGCTCTATCAGCTGCGCGGACGGGTCGGCCGCAGCACCAACCGCGCCTATGCTTACCTGCTCTACCAACCGCACAAGCGCCTGAGCGGTGATGCACAGGAACGCCTTGAGACGATCCGGGAAGCGACCGAGCTGGGTGCCGGGCTCCGGGTCGCCATGCGGGATCTCGAGATCCGGGGAGCTGGGAATATTCTCGGTGCCGAGCAAAGTGGTCACATCGCCACCGTTGGATACGAGCTCTATATGCGGCTACTTAGCCAGGCAGTCGATGAGGTTCGCTCCGGACAACCGGCGCTCGAACAGGGACCTGTGACGCTAGACTTGCCGATGACGGCACTCATTCCAGAGGATTACATCCAGGATACAGAACTGCGGCTCAACATCTACCGGCAAATCGCAGCTGTCGAAACACTGGCGCAAGTGGAGGATCTGAGCGACGAGTTGGCAGATCGATTCGGCGAGTTCCCGGAGGAAGTGGAACACTTGCTCGCCCTGATCCGCCTGCGCATCAGGGCCGCAGAGCTGGGTATCCATTCGGTCGTGGAGCGGGAGCGGGCCATCGTCGTGCGTCCCATCGCAACATCTGAGCTATCCCGGGAACGCCTGCAGCGATCCCTCGGCGACGCGTTGAGAATTACCCCGAACGCCATCCGCATTCGATTGCTGGACCTCACCGTACCTTGGCAGGATGCACTCGGCCGGGTCCTGGATGAGATAGAGCGTGTTCAGGAACGGGACCAGACCTCGGCAGCCGACTGATCCGCAATCATCCTCGGTCGGAAGACAACCGGTGTCCCGCAGGGGTTGACGGTGACAAGCTGTCAATGCTAGGGTGTACGTACACATGGTACGTGCGCTTGGGCGTGCCTGACTTGCGAGTCGAGGATCGCGCGTGGCGGGCTGACCACGCTCACTCCATCACCTCTCTACACCGATTCGCCGTCCGAGGAGTCCACCCGTGGGGAATACCGCCCTCGATCTCGACCTCGTCTCCCAGGCGACGACGTCGAGGCGCCTGGTTAAGAAGAAGCTCAATCGTCGCACGATCATCAAAGCCGCAGCTGCCTTCAGCGCAATGTCGGCGGCCCATTCTACTCGCCGCACCGCGGCACGAGCGCAGGGTGTGCTGACCCTGGCTGCGGAATGGGTCCAGCCGGACGGACTCGGCGGCACAGGCGATTCGCTCGGCTTCGAGGCAGACTTTCCGTTTCATGCCATAGCGCCCCATTGGCCGGGAGAAACGGATTATTCCGCTGCCGTCGAGATGCAAGTAAGCGGCGACGGTGAAACGTGGTCCCAGCCCGTAGTGGTTGGTCCGGCTCATACTGATGCCGGGCCTGCCGATCGTGACAATCGCATTTTTGGTCAGCTCGCTTTTACCAAGGAATCAAAATATGTCAGGTATCGGCCACTCGACGCGAACGGCAATATGCAGAGTCTGCCTGGTCTGTCGTTTACGTACATCGATCCAACCGGTGGTCCAGGCCTCGGAGATATCTCTACCGAGTCCCCCGTACCTTCCCTCGACCGTCCCCCTATCATCTCCCGGGAGGAATGGGGCGCCAATCTCGCCTACGGTGACGTCGAGGGCGGTGCGAAGGAGTGGATACCTGAATTCCAAACAGTCGAGCATGTGATCATTCATCATTCGGAAACTGCCAACTTCCGCGATCCGCTCGCCGAGCTACGTTCCATTCACTATTACCATGCCGTCACGCGGGGTTGGGGTGACATTGGGTACAACTACCTCGTCGACTTCATGGGCAATGTCTATGAAGGGCGTGTCGGCGGCGACAACGTTGTCGGCGGACATGCATATCAATACGCTTATGGCAGCGCAGGTATTTGCACCATTGGCTCGTTCTCCATGTCTGCATCGACTCCAGAGGCACTGGCAGGCCTCATCTGGATCACAGCGTGGTCATCCCGGTACCTGGATCCTCTCGGCCGCGCCGACTTCCATGAAAAGCCCAACCTCCCAACTATCTGCGGGCACCGTGACGTCAATGACTCCAGCTGCCCGGGTGACGGCCTGTACGCAGACCTCGGTTTCATTCGTGAGGCGGTCGCCGAGGTCCTTGCCGGAACTCGGGAAACGATTCCGGATCCCGCATACAGCCCTGGTCATATTGTGGAGACGGTGTCGGACGGCGTGAATTTACGCCAATTACCCGGCACTGGGGAGCCAATTATCCGGGAGCTTCCATACGGAAGCGTCTTCCAGGTCATCGATGGCCCGACTACAGTCGACGACCATGTCTGGTATCAGCTCGAGGGAGAGGCCGGCTTTGGGTGGGTCGCCGCGTCCACCTTCGATCCGAGCAATGCCGCACCACCAGCGGGGAAGTTCAAGATCGGCGAAGAGTTGGTCATTGACACGGACGGTCTCAATATCCGTGAAACACCTTCGCTCAAGGGGCTCATCTCTGCGACGCTACCCTATATGGCGAAGGCCGTCGTTGCGAGCGGGCCCATGCCTGCCAATGGTTACAAGTGGTATCAGGTCACCACAGACTACGGTGCCGGCTGGTCGGTGGAACATTACCTGGAGCGAGAGGGCCAGGTGATGCCGCCCACCCGTTTTGTCATCGGCGACGCGGTCCAGGTCGGTGATCCGGAAGGGATCAGGCTCCGCTCCGCCCCATCTTCGGAATCAACTGCGATTGCGAGCCTTTCTCCAGGCGTTCTTGGAGCAGTGACTGAGGGACCGACAGCAGCCGACGGATATGTCTGGCTGAAGATACAGACTCCACAAGGCACCGGCTGGTGTGCCGAGGAGTTTCTGGATGAGGCACCGTCGGCTGATCCTCCAGTGGCCAGGTTCGGCCTAGGTGACCGCGTGTTGGTCGATACTGACTCGCTCAACCTCAGGGAGTCGCCGGGAGCGACAGCCCCAATTGTGGTCTCGCTCGGTACAGGCATGAGTGCGAAAGTCCTTGGAGGCCCTGAAACGGCTAATAACATGAATTGGTACCAGCTTGAAACCGACTACGGCGCGGGCTGGAGCGTTGAGCCGTTCCTTGCCAAGGAGGAAGCCGCCTCTACCGGCCGCGTCTTCTCACCAGGCGACCGCGTGTATGTGAACACCGATGCCCTTAACCTCAGGAGTTCCCCAGGGATCGACGGCGAGGTCGCTGTAGTGCTCGTGACCAACGACGGTGGCGAAATCGCTGATGGCCCTGTTGAGAAGGACGGGTTCAACTGGTATCACGTCAGAAGCGACGCCGGTACAGGGTGGGGAGCGGCGCAATACCTCGGCAAGGGCATTGCTGATCCATTCTCTGAGAAAACCTTTTCGGTCGGAGACACGGTCTATGTGGATACCGACCTTCTGAATATCAGGGCGGAAGCATCCCTCTCGGGCACGATAGTAGCGACCCTTGAGATTGACGAAAGCGCGACTGTGTCGGATGG
>JAUJLY010000083.1 GCA_030447145.1 Thermomicrobiales bacterium | reverse complement strand
GATCACCTGGAAACAATCAGCGAGTTCTAGAACGCTCCAAACTGAGTTAGCCAGGTTTTCCGTTTTACATCTTCTCGAATGGGTCTATGGCCTGAATGACAGGGTCCACTGGAGAACTCCCCCTGATGCCGCTTCCGCTGGAAGCGCAGAGAATCCGCCCCGGCACTTCACGTCCCCTCGGCGCCACCTGGGATGGCGAGGGGACCAATTTTGCCGTCTTCTCCGCGCACGCAACCCGAGTAGACATCTGTCTCTTCGAGGACTCGAACGACAAACCGAGTCGCACAATTGAGCTGCCCGAACGCACATACGGTATCTGGCATGGATATGTACCCGGCGTCGCCCCCGGAACGCGCTATGGTGTCCGCGCTGACGGTCCGTACAAGCCGGAACTCGGGGAACGGTTTAATCCCGCGAAGCTGCTGGTCGATCCCTACTCCAAAGCCATTGACGGTAAGGTGACGTGGGACGACTTCGTGTACGCATATGACCTGGATGATCCAGAAGACGATCTCTCAATCAGCACCGTGGAGAACGATGGGAGCATTCCCAAGGGCATGGTGATCGATCCCGCGTTTGACTGGGGAGAGGACGAACCATTGCGCACCTCGTGGTATGACACCGTCATCTATGAGGTTCACGTCAAGGGCTTCACCCGGCAGCATCCGGACATCCCGGAAGATATTCGCGGCACCTACAAAGCCATGGGACACCCAGCGGCAATCGAGCATCTGAAGAGACTCGGGATCACCGCGGTCGAGCTTCTTCCGGTCCACTCATTCGTCGATGACCACTTTCTGACACAGAAGGGGTTGGTTAACTACTGGGGCTATAGCAGCCTCGGTTTTTTTGCCCCCGATAAGCGGTACTCGTCCGACAGCACTCCAGGAGGCCAGGTCAACGAGTTCAAGGAAATGGTCAAGTCGCTTCACGCTGCCGGCATAGAGGTCATCCTCGACGTCGTTTACAACCACACCTGTGAAGGGAACCACCTCGGGCCGATGTTGTCGTTCAAGGGAATCGACAACACGAATTACTACCGGCTGATGCCGGACAAGCCGCGCTACTATATCGACTTCACTGGCACCGGCAACAGCTTGAACGCGCATCACTCCCAGGTACTGACCATGATGATGGACAGCCTCCGCTACTGGGTGACCGAGATGCACGTAGACGGGTTCCGGTTCGATCTCGCGAGCACGCTTGGACGCGATCAGTACGACTTCGATCCCTTCGGTGGGTTCTTTGATGCGGTCCATCAGGATCCGGTGCTGGCGACGGTGAAGCTCATCGCCGAGCCGTGGGATATTGGCGAAGGCGGGTATCAGGTCGGTGGGTTTCCCGTGCTTTGGTCGGAGTGGAATGACCGGTTCCGTGATGATGTCCGTGCATTCTGGCAGACGCAAGAGCCGGTGCTACCCCAAATGGGTTTCCGCCTCACCGGATCGGCGGACATTTACGAAGCGGGAGGCCGGTCACCGCAAGCGAGCGTCAATCTCATTACCGCACACGATGGGTTCACCTTGAACGATCTCGTCTCGTACGCCGAAAAGCACAACGAGGCAAATGGCGAGAACAACGAGGACGGCCACGATCACAACGTTTCGGCGAACTATGGACACGAAGGTCCCACTGATGACCCGCAGATCAGGGCGCTGAGGGAGCGCCAGAAGCGGAACATGCTGGCGACCCTTCTCTTCTCGCAGGGCACTCCAATGATTTGCGGCGGGGACGAGCTCGGGCGAACGCAGCAGGGCAATAACAATGCCTACTGCCAGGACAATGAGATCTCGTGGTACGACTGGGACCTTAAAAAGGACCAGAAGGATCTGATTGAGTTCACCGCCAACGCCATCCGTCTCCGCCAGGATCAGCTGGCTCTTCGCCGACGACTCTTCTTCAAGGGTCGGCCCGAGCAGCCGGGCAGCATCAAGGACGTCACGTGGCTCCGCCCCGACGGACAGGAGTTCCAGTCCCACGACTGGTCGGACCCTGAACTCCGCACGATCGGGATGCGCCTCGCGGGAGATGCCATCCAGGAAATCGACGAGGAAGGGAATCCCCTCACGCCCTCGTCAGTCCTGCTCCTCTTCCACGGAGGAGAGGATCCGGTTGAGTTCACGCTGCCACGTGTGGAGCGGGGAGACGATCTGAGCCACTGGACGGCGATGCTCACCACGGACACCCCTGATGGCTCGATTTCCTTTAAGGCGAAGGCGCTTTCCACGGTTACGCTGCCGGGACGGACGGTCATGGTCTTTGTCCCATCGACCTCCGAGGACGGGTCGGCGCGCCAATAAGCAGCATCCAAATGGAACACCATGGCGTGGAGCATGCTCCACGCCATGGTGTTCCATTCCTCCGACATATCGACGAATCTACTAGGAATTGACAGCGAGCGGACGGTCCGTTGGCACCAGTGCAAGTAACTGTCGAAGGCGCTCCGCCTGCAGGGGGCTCATGTCTCCCAGCAACGACGCAAGTCGTCGCTGATAGGCATCTCCGAGCTCGTCCAGCAACGCCTCGCCTTCAGGCGTGAGCCGCGCCAGTACCATGCGGCGATCCTGGGGATGCGCCTCCCGCGCAGCCCATCCCTGACGGGCAAGGATGTCGACGTAGAGGGTTGCGGTGCGGCGTGCTACAGCGAGCCGTCGTGCCAGCTCAGAGGGAGCAACACCTGCAGCGCCGACGTTTCTCAACTCAACCAGCGCACCAAAGGCGCCGGCAGTCAAATCGAGATCGGCGAGTGCATCCGTCGCGGCCCGGTCGAGCGCGCCCGCCGTTCGCAACAACTGCATGAATGCGGCGAACCTTAGGGAATCCTCGGATTCTCCAGTCTCACCAGGAACGTTAACCGCGTCCTCAAGAAGGAGCCAGCCAGGATGTACAGCGGTCTTGGTCATTTGGGAAACCATCTGTCTTTGCCTTCAACCCGGGAATGCAACAGCCCGGGAGTACGACACTAAAGAGCGAGTTCCTGGACCGCGCACTCGGATTGCCAGCCGACAACATGTAACGACGTCCAGGATGCTCCACGGGCTATGTATCGCCCTCATGCACCCAGTGTACGGGTCCATGGAACGCTGCATAGACAGGTACCACCTGAAATATGGGGCAGGAATCATCAAGCTTTTGCCCACGCGTGTCGGGAAATGCCTGACTCACTACAGTGAGTCGTCGACCAATAAACCAGCCCGCAGGGCGTAACGCACGAGCTCCGCCCTGTTGGTAAGCCCTAGCTTCTGCATCGCCCTGTGCCGGTATGTTTCGACCGTTTTGGGGGAAAGCGAGAGGATGTCAGCAGCCTGCTGGGCGGTGTGCCCCTCCGCCGTTAGTTTGACCACCTCGCGTTCCCGCTCGGAAAGCACCTCGCCGAGATCGAGCTCGTCTCCCGAGCGGACACGCCCCAAATACCCGCGAAGCAGGGTCTTGGTGGCTGCGGGATCGAGGAAGACCTCTCCCCGAGCGACAGTGCGAACGGCGTTCAGGAGATCCGTGTGGGCGCTGGATTTCCTGACGTAACCCGATCCGCCCGCCTTGAGCACCGGCAAGAGATACCGCTCCTCTGCATGCACCGTGAGGACAAGGACGCGTGTCGGCTGGTCCAAATCGGTGATCCCCTGGATGGCCTCGAGACCGCCGCCCGGCATGGAGAGGTCAGCAATAACGACGGTGGGCTGAAGCGCTTGCACCTGCGCGATCGCGGATGGTCCGTCTTCGGCCTCACCCACGACGGTCATGTCAGGTTGGGCTTCAAGCAGTGCTCTCAGGCCGGCCCGCACAATGCCATGGTCATCGGCAAGAAGCACCCGGATCGGCTCTGTCCCAAGGGGCGCGTTACTTGTCACGAAACGTCCAATGCCCTTCTACGTCGGCTTGCCCCGGAAACTGCCGGAGTATCTTCAATGAGCGGAATGCGAGCCGTGATCCGCGTTCCGTGCGGATCAATGCGGTCTATCGATAAGGTACCATCCACAAGCCCGACCCGCTCTTCCATCCCAAAGAGGCCGAGACCGATACCCCTTCCATCCCTCGCGGAAGTGAGCGCCGGGTCGAACCCCCGTCCATCGTCCTCAATACGCATCGTCACACCCGTATCGCTCCGGACCAGTTCCAGCACAATCCGGGTGGCTCGGGCGTGCTTTCCAGCATTCGTCAGCGCTTCCTGCGCAACCCTGTACAGCACAAGTTCCACCTCGCTTGCCAGTCGCCCGCGTGTACCGCTCATCTTCAGCGAGATGGGGATGCCTAGCTGGGCCTCGAATCGTTGGGCAAGATCAGCCAGGGCGTCGTGGAGACCGAGATCGTCCAGTGCGGGTGGACGGAGTTCAAGGGCAAGCCGCCGCACGCTCTCGATCGCCTCAACCGTGAGGTCCTCCAACTCCTCCGCCGTAGAGCGAAGCTCGGGATCCGAGGAATGCTTAAGCGCAGTCACCCGTAGCAACTGAGCAAACAAGACCTGGGCCGTATCGTCATGCAGCTCCCGCGATATCCGCCGTCGCTCCTCCTCCTGGGCCTGGATCACCTGATCCGCGAGAGATTGAATTTGCTCGCGGTCCTGCTGCAGCTCATCGAGCGTCTCGTTGAATGTATCGGCAAATCGAGAGAGTTGTGGATCACCGAAACGCCATGGTTCAGTCCGCGCGGAAAAGTCCCCATGGCGGACGGCGGACGCGACGCGCTCCAGGCTGTCCAAAGGCTCGAAAGCAACTCTCAACACCCAGTAGTTGACTGCCAGGCTCAGAACAACCCCGAGTCCTCCAAATAGCAGCATCAGCCCTTCACGCCTCGGAACAATGTCCTCATGAACGAACCGCGCGGTCACATAGGTGCCGAAAACGGCGCCGGCTAGTACGATGAGCGCGTTCGCGATGAGCACCTTGTAGAGAATCGGGAGCGAGAGCAGTTGCTCCTGGAGAGCGGCCGATTTCCCGCTGGCCGACTCCTCCCCTTCAGGATGTGCAGGATCGGATTGCACGGATTCCATGGCCTCTCCGGTAGTTTGAAAGGTTATTCGAACTGCTGGGGCTACATCGACGCAACGAACGGATCCCCTCTCTGCGTGAACCGAGGGCGGCGCTGCCTTCGCCCGCCTTCCCCCACGATCGAGCATCTTGATCCATCTCGCGCCGCCTGGTGACCCCAGCGAGAGCAGCATTGGTCATTTTGGTACAATCCCGACCAATATGCAGATAGTCTAAGGAGAAGGTGTATGGCAGCTAATTCCTCATTCGATATCGTCTCAAAGTTCGATCGCCAGGAACTGAAGAATGCGATAGACCAAGCCGAGCGCGAGATTCGCACCCGCTATGATCTAAAGGACACGAAAACCGAGATAGTTTGGGACGACAACCAGATCACCATTACAACGGCCAGCGAGTACTCATTACAGGCAGTCAAGGACACGCTCGAGTCAAAGATAATCAACCGCAAGCTGTCGCTTAAGATTTTGGACTACCAGGATCTCGAGGAGGCATCCGGCGCCCGTATGCGGCAGGTGATCAAGTTGAAGGAAGGCATTGCGGACGAAGTGGCCAAGAAGATTACCAAGCAGATCCGCGATGAGTTCAAGAAGGTTACCCCGCAGATCCAGGGCGACGCGATCCGCGTCCAGGCCAAGAGTAGAGACGATCTCCAGGCGGTGATCCAGATGCTCAACGGCGCCGACTATCCTGTGGCGCTCCAGTTCGTCAACTACCGCTAGTCGTGCCCGGCCTCGGAATCTGAAGACACTCGAGCGAGCGAGCCAACACGTACTCGGGTTTCCCCTGATTTACGCTCTGGCAGATGCGAGGCCACTTTCTCCAGAAGTTCACTTTCAAGCGGTGATCCGGTCGGGAAGATCTTCACCGCTTCCGGTGTTGTGTCCGGCCAGACACGCTGAAACATCACCCATTGTTCGAGTGCCGACCGGATTCCTTCTTCCAAGATCGGAACAAGCCTGTTGATGCCGGCCCTGATGTCAGCATCGATATCGGAAGTCTTCTCGATCTCCATCGCAGGGTAGATGCGCAATTCGTGTCCGTGTCGCATCCGGCGTGTGAAGATCGGGACGATCACCGCTCCCGTATCGCGCGCAATGCGGGTAACACCGGGCGGCAACGTCGTCTCGCGTCCGAAGAAGGTTGCTGGTCGCCCGTTCTGAAAGAAGTCCCGGTCGGCGACAAAAACAGCGCACTCACCGCGCCGGAGCGCTTTAATCACAGCGCGCACCCCGGATGGAGTGGGCTCAACGAAGTTGCCGCCCCGAACGCTCCTAAGCCATGTCACCCCGTCGAAGATAAAGCGGGATGTTGTCCTGCCCGTCACAATGGTTAGCTTCAACCCGTGAGCCAGGAACGATTGGCCGATAAAGTCGAAACACCCTACATGCGCCGTGACAAGGATCAGGCCCCTCCCGCTTGCCATGGCATTGTTGATAGTTGACCAGTCGCCGGCAACAACATGTGTCGAGCGCATGAGGTACCGGCCAGAACGTCGTGTGAGCGTCAGGAGGTCCATGAAGTTGAGCGCGCTGTTCAGGCAAATCGAACGGGCAGTGGCGCGCACTTCGGCGTCCTCCTCCGTCTTACCCAACACCTGCATCACGTTGGAGATGACGTTATCCCGGTATGTGTGTGAGACACGGAAGAAAAGTGACCCGCAGCGCTCGGCGAAGGAGTTCCGGATCGACGCCGGCACAAGAAAGAAAAACCAGGAGAGTGATGTGGCGATGGCAACGCTGAGCTGGTAGCGCAGTTCGTGCCGGTCTTCCTTGCGAAAAACCGCGGTTCTTCTCTTCGGCTTGTCGTCGTGCGCCAAGTAATCAGTACTCCCATCTCCTGAAGAACAGTCTCTCCAACAGACATTCATTCTCGGTCTTGCCGCCATCTGGCGACCTGTCATCCTGCGGGGACTGGATCAGGCGAAATCTGCGTCATCCGGCACGCTTTCGCCGGTCGAGCTCCCGCATATAGGGCAAGGCGTCCCAAAGCACAGGGAGCCCGCGGATAACTGTCAGCGCAACTGCTCCCCACACCAGGAGCCAGCCGAACCAGCGGAACCACTGCTCACTATAGAGAGCACCCAGCGCAGTTCCGTTTGTATCCCTCGTCTCCCATGCCACCAGGCCCGTGAGGAAGACAAAACCGGCCGCCTTCATATAGCCGAAGAGCGCGCGCATGAGTCGCCCTGCAGTCAACCATTGTGTGACCGACGAGCGCATCATGTTCTTCTCGCCGAAGGCCGTCATTCCTTCGGCAAAGGAAAGCGATCGGAGACCGTCGACTATGAAGCCTCGACTAAGGACGAGCAACGGGACCCACACCGGGATAACACCGAGATGAGCGAAGACCACCCAAAGCGAGTTCTCAACCATCCTGTCACCAGCAATGTCGAAAACCGCGCCAAAAGTGGAATTCGTTCCCTGTTTGCGGGCAACCCATCCATCGATGCCGTCAGCGGCGAATACGAGAATCAGCAGGAGCATGCACGCCGCGATGATCGTGACATTGCCAACGTAAATCAGCCAGATCACGACAAAGAGCAGCATAAGCCGGCCGATGGTTATCGCGTTAGCCACGGACGTTTCCCCAAGCAGGATGTGCCCTCACCAGTCCACCCGCGCCTTTCGTCCGCCGCCGTCCATCAACACGGGTGGAGTGTAGCACGGGGTCCTAGCCGCCTGGTCCCTCTCATGTCTGGGGATGTCGTTCCCCCAATGCCTGCTGGATCGCGGCCGCGTCGTCGGTGCAAATACCGATCGCACCCCAGCCAGCACATGTAAGAGCGCGTTCCGGCTCATTGACAGTCCAAACCCAGAAGCCGAGGTCCTGCTCCTTCAAATACCCAGCTATATCCTCATCCAGTGCATTATGAGAAACTGAGAGCGCCGTCGCACCGAGTTCCTTCGCTACCGCAATTGCTTCTTCACTGGCTACAATTGTCGTAACCCACAGTTCCACGTCCGGGTCCTGCATTCGCACATATCGAAGGGTGTTCCAATCGAACGATAAGATGGTGCAGCGTATGTTCCGGCCGCGGATCTCCCGGATCACTGCTTCTGCGACCTTATTGGCGTTCACCTCGATACCTAGGTGCAGCTCATTACCCACAAGATCAAGCACTTCGACGAGTGTCGGAATTTTCTCACCCCCGCCAGCATCGAGCGATTTGAGTTCCGTAATCGTCATCTCACTCACTAGGCCGATGCCGTCCGTGGTGCGGTCGACTGTCCAGTCGTGGATCACCACCGGAACACCATCGGCCGACAGATGTACATCTAGTTCAATACCTGCAGCGCCGAGTTCCATCGCCCGACGGAAGGCCGCCAACGTGTTCTCCGGATACTCCGTTGATGCCCCTCGATGCGCATACACAGCGGTCACAGATCCATCCTTTCTCGCTTCTCCATGTCACTTGGACTCTTTTCTTGACATGAACCATGTCAACCTATATGATTCATGAGTATACATTTGTCTGGAGGCCGACCACATGCCACAACGATTTTCAGAACCGCTTTTTGTCATCAGCGTCGCCGCGCGGCTTGTCGAGATGCACCCGCAAACGCTCAGGAAATACGAGCGAGAGGGCCTGATCGCGCCATCCCGGACCTCCGGAAATCTCCGGTTGTACTCGGACCAGGACATCGAGCAACTCCGACAGGTGAAGTACCTCGTTGAGGAGCGAGGCCTGAATCTCGCAGGTGTTCAGCTCGCACTTGACCTGACGCGCGAACTGCAGGCCCTTCGGGAGGCAAGCTCCCGTGGCAAGGCGAACGGAGTAAACCTCGAAGCCGAGCATAACCGCCTACTGCGCATGCTGGGGCACGTCGACCAGCAGGAACTTCGCAAGCGCAGGCCCTGAACTACTTGACGACATCTTCGCACGTCCCTCCCCCTATGTCTTGCGTTTGAGACGGGCGGGACACCTTTACCATTTCAACTAACGTCACAGGAGGCCGCCCTATGGCAGCAAATCAGCAATACACCGAAAAGGCCCGCGAAGCGATTGTCGAGGGCCAGCAGATTACGGAGCAACGCAAGCTCGCACAATACGAGCCTGAGGTGCTCCTCTACTCGCTTGTCAGCCAGGCCGAGGGAATCGTGCCGCAGATTCTGCAGCAACTTTCGATCGACCCGAAAGTTATTGCAAGCGAGCTGGAAAAGCTTATCGACGCCGCGCCAAAGCTGCAGTTCAGCTCCGATGCAATCGTAAGCGCTGGTATGCGTCGTGCTCTTCAGGCCGCTGAAACCGAGGCGCGGCAGTTTGGCGACGAATACATCAGTGCGGAGCATCTGATGCTGGGCATCATGTCCGTCGAGCGGTCACCAGCCGAGTCCTTGCTCCGGCGATATAACGTCGATCACGACCGGGTTCTGGGAGTCCTGACCGACATCCGGG
>JAUJLY010000082.1 GCA_030447145.1 Thermomicrobiales bacterium | reverse complement strand
GCCCTGCCCATGGCCCTGCTGGTGCTGCGCGAGGCCGACCGGCGGGACCGCCAGGCGACGACGGCAACGCCGGCACCGGCGACGACGACGGCGGTACGGAACAAAGTTGCAAAGCATCCGTCACCCGCTGGCAGGCGCCTTCCAGTCAATGGGGAATCTATCGCTGGACATGTTCGTTCAGCTGGTACTGCGGCTGGTCCTCCAGCACGAAATGAACGAGGCATCACCATATGAGCTTCAAGATGCGCGCTTCCCCGGTTGATCTCCCGGATCGCATCGACCGACTGAACGAGCTTTCCTACAACCTTTGGTGGACCTGGCAGCCGCGAGCTCGCGCGCTCTTCCGGGAGCTTGATCCGGTGCTTTGGGGCGTCTGCAAGGAAAACCCCGTGCTCTTCCTGCACCGGATCGACCCAACTCGCCTGAGCAGGGCGGTCGAGGATCCGGCCTTCCTTGGTCAATATGACGATGTCATGATGCGTTTCGACACGATGATCAACGCATCGGACAGTGAAACCTGGTTGGCGCATCGACATCCGGAGCTGCTGGACAAAAAGGTCGCCTATTTTTCAGCGGAGTTCGGCCTTCACCGGGCACTGCCGATCTACTCCGGTGGCCTGGGTGTGCTCGCTGGCGATCACATCAAGGAAGCCAGCGATATGGGCATTCCGCTCACCGCAGTCTCGTTGCTGTACCGCCAGGGCTATCTGCAACAGCGTCTTGATTCCAGCGGTTGGCAGCACGATGTACCGGCCCATCTGGAGCCGGACTCCGAGCCGACGACACAGGTCCTCAATGAGGACGGCACGCCAGTCCTGATTGAAGTCGATCTCCAGGACGGACCAGGGTCGCTCTGTCTTGCCGTCTGGCAAGTGCAGGTGGGTCGAGTCTCGCTTTACCTGCTTGACTCCGATGTCGATGGGAACCCCGAGTGGACGCGTCAGCTCTCATCGCGACTCTACGGTGGCGATACGGAGCATCGGCTTCGCCAGGAGATTGTCCTCGGCATTGGAGGTGTCCGCCTGCTGCGCGCACTTGGGATCGAGCCGAACTACTGGCATGCCAACGAGGGGCACGCCGCGCTCTCGATGCTGGAGCGACTGCGCGAGTATGTCCACGAGGGTAAGAGCTTCGAGGAGGCTCAGGACCTCGTGCGGGCATCGACAGTCTTTACCACGCACACCCCGGTTCCCGCAGGGCATGACATCTTCTCGCCACAGATGATCGACCGATATTTCTCAAGTTACTGGCCGGAACTCGGTTTGGATCAGGAGGAGTTCCTCGCGCTTGGTCGTCACGGCGATGATCCAGGATTCAACTTCACGGCTCTGTCGCTACGGCTGTCGGCACACCGTAACGGTGTGAGCGAGAAGCATGGCGAAGTCTCCCGGCAGATGTGGCATGATATCTGGCCGGACACGGGCCCGGAGACGGCACCGATCCAGTCGATCACCAACGGCGTGCACCTCAGAACCTGGATCTCCCCGGCCATGCGGAGAGTCTACAGCCGGTACCAGCCCCGCTACTGGAAGGACCAGCAAGAGAAGCAGCACGTCTGGGACACCATATTGAATATCCCCGACGATGAATTCTGGGCAGCGCACCAGCAAGCGAAGCAGGCGCTGATCGCCGAGATGCATGAACGTTCCCGCAAGCGCTATGTGGAGGGCCAGTTCGATGCGTGGCAGGTCCTTTCATCGGGGCCATTCCAGAACCCGAATGTACTCACGCTCGGCTTTGCGCGACGGTTCGCCACCTACAAGCGTGCGACCCTGATCTTCCGGGACATTGACCGCCTGGCGCGAATCTTGAGCAATGCGGAGCATCCGGTGCAACTGATCTTCGCCGGCAAGGCTCACCCTGCCGACGAGGGCGGCAAGAAATTTATTCAGGATATCTACCTGAAGGCCCGGGATCCTCGTTTGGGAGGTCGGGTGGCTTTCGTCGAGGACTACGAGATGGGGCTCGCAAGCCTTCTCGTGGCCGGCGTCGATGTGTGGCTGAACAACCCGCGGTATCCCCTGGAAGCATCCGGCACGAGTGGCATGAAGGCCGCAGCCAACGGTGTGCCGAATTTCAGCATTCTGGATGGGTGGTGGATCGAAGGTTGGGAACCAGGAAACAGGAATGGCTGGGGCATCGAGTCATCGCCCAGGCAGGGTGATGCCCAGGACGAGGCAGAAGCGAACATGATGTACGAGATGCTTGAGGAGCAGATCGTGCCGCTTTATTACCAACGGCAAGCAGACGGTCTTCCCCACGACTGGATTCAGGTGGCCAAGGAGGCCATCCGAACAGTTGCTCCACGGTTCAGTGCCCGCCGGATGCTTATCGACTACGTGGAGAAGCTTTACGCGCCAGCGGCGGGAGTAACAGTCGGCGAAGAGGTGGCAGCCAGGTAGTGCCTCCACTTCCAGGCATACATTGCAGAAGGCCTGGTCTCGCGCGTGATGAAGTTCATGTCGACGGCCAGTCCTTTTTGCGATGCGATTTACCCTCCACCTCGTGTTCGGGATACTATTGCGCGTTGGAGGGGCTGAACCGTGAGCGAGAGCCAACAGGACGACATGCAGATCCCATTACAATCCCCGCGGGCCGATGCGCGGTTGCGCCCGCTGAAAGGGCTCATTCTTGCCGGAGGTAAGGGGTCGCGACTGCGGCCGTTGACGGCGACCGGCGCGAAGCAGTTGGTTCCGGTCGCCAACAAGCCCGTGCTCTTTTACGCGCTGGAACAGCTCGTCGAAGCAGGCATCGAGGAAATCGGTATCATCACGGGCGACAGCGGTGGTCAGGTCCGTGAGGCTATTGGTGACGGTTCACAGTTTGGAGCCCAAATCACCTATATTCCGCAAGACGCGCCACTGGGCCTGGCCCATGCTGTGCTCACCGGCCGTGAGTTCCTTGGCGAATCACCCTTTTGCATGTATCTCGGAGACAATTTCCTGAGGCGGGGAATCGTGGGCCACGCGGAGCGGTTTCGCCACAGCGGCGCTGCCGGCCAGATACTCCTCAAGAAGGTGGATGACACATCGGCACTCGGTGTTGCCGTGCTGGATGCGAACGGAAAAGTTCAACAGCTGGTGGAGAAGCCGAAAATCCCCATCTCACCCTATGCAGTCGTCGGTGTCTATTTCTTCGGTCCTGAGATTCATGACGTCGTCCCCGGATTGGTTCCCTCTGCCCGTGGTGAGCTCGAAATTACCGACGCTATCCAGGGGTTGATAGACGCCGGCAATGAGGTTGACGCCTCGCTTATCGACGATGTCTGGATCGACACGGGCAAGAAGGACGACATGTTGGAGGCAAACCGGGTAGTCCTGAGCGGTATTACCCGGCGGATCGATGGCGAAGTCGATAGCGCCTCCGTCCTGGTCGGTGAAGTCATCATCGAAGAGGGTGCGGAGATTTGCGGCAGTTCCGTGCGTGGTCCTGCAATCATCGGCAAGGGGGCACGTCTTGATGGAGCCTTTGTTGGTCCCTTTACGGCCATTGGAGATCGGGTGCACCTGGAGAGCTGTGAGATCGAACATTCAATCGTTCTCGCTGATAGTTCAGTCAAGAACATCACCAGGCGAATCAGTGATTCCCTCATAGGCCGGGAGGTGGTTATCCAGCGAACCGACCATAGACCACATGTGATGCGGCTCATGATCGGCGATCACGGTCAGCTGGACATTTCATGATACGGAGTGGCGCATGAGCCGAGGAGAGCGAGTCCTCGTGATCGGAGCAGGCGGACAACTGGGGCGATACCTTTGCACGGAGCTTCAGGACGCTGGCTATGACGTCATCGGGCTGGGCCATGCTGCGGGAGATGGTATTGATGCTGCCGTGGACATCAGTCACGCCAGCGCAGTGCGTGATGTGTTTGCGGATAATCAGCCGGACGCCGTCATTCATGCGGCTGCATATACAGATGTCGATGGGTGTGAGAAGAACCCGGACCGTGCAAACCAGGTAAATCATCTCGGTTCGAAGAATATCGCCGAGGCCTCAACGCGGGCCGGGGCGTGGCTCGTCGCGATCGGCACGGATTTCGTCTTCTCCGGGGAGAGCAATGAGCGGTATGCGGAGGATGCCGAGGTAGGGCCGATCTCCGTTTATGGCCAAAGCAAACTGGATGGTGAGCGCGCCGTGCTCGCTTCGGGCGATTCGTTCGCAGTAGCAAGGACATCCTGGGTATTTGGCGGCGAGGGCAAGCACTTTCCACGGACTGTCGTCTCGATGCTGCAGGATCGCGGCGCGATGTCCGTTGTCGATGACGAGGTCAGCTCCCCGACGTACGCCGGCGATCTCGCACGAGCACTGGTGGCGCTCATACCGTTACGCCCCTCCGGAGTTCTGCATCTTTCCAACGAGGGCGTGGTCAGCAGGTATCAATTTGCCAGGGAGGTCGCCCGGATCGCCGGTTTGGACCCAGGGGCGGTGACGCCGACGAGCACCGCGGAGTTCCTGGCGAAGTACCCATTGCTCGCGAAGCGACCGGCCTTCAGTGCGTTGGCCAACCGGCGCGCGGCTGCTATGGGCGTGAGGCTGCCCGCGTGGGAGGACGCAGTTTCGCGATATATACCGCGAATGATGTCCACGTGGAGTCCACCATCAGTGAGAGGACAATCGTGAAGATTCTGGTGACCGGTGGCGCCGGCTTTATTGGTTCGGCGTTCGTGCGCCTCGTGTTGGAAAGGTATCCTGACGACACAGTAACGACGCTTGATGCGCTGACCTACGCCGGGAACCGTGCCAATCTGTCCGAGCTGGAGCAGAATCCTCGTCATAGCTTTGTCCATGGTGACATTGCGGATGTTCCTCTGGTGGACGGGTTGATAGCCGGACATGATGCGGTGGTCAACTTTGCCGCCGAGACCCATGTTGATCGCTCACTGCTCGATCCGAGCGCGTTTCTCCGGTCAAATGTGGAAGGCGTCTACGTCCTGCTCGATGCGGTTAGGCGGCATGGTGGTCGTCTCGTGCAGGTCAGCACGGATGAGGTCTATGGCGACATTCCAGAGGGGAAGTTCTCGCTCGAGTCTGATCCGCTTGCACCTCGTTCTCCGTACGCGGCAGCAAAGGCGGGCGGTGAGCTCTTTTGCCGGTCATTCTCGATCTCCTATGGCATCGATGTCGTTGTCACCCGGGGATGTAACACGATCGGCCCTCGTCAGTATCCCGAGAAGCTCGTGCCGCTGTTCATCACGAACGCCCTGGAGGGGCGGCCACTTCCCGTTTATGGCGATGGACTGCAGGTACGCGACTGGCTTCACGTCGAGGATCATGCCGCTGGCATTGACCTCGCCTTGCGGCAGGGCCGGAGCTGTGAGATCTACAACATCGGCGCCGGGAACGAGCGTCCGAACATCGATGTCGTGCGGCAGCTGCTTGCTCACTTGGACAAGAGTGAGTGCCTTATCGCCTACGTGCCGGATCGACCAGGGCACGACAGGCGCTATGCGCTGGATTCCACCAAAATCAGGGCCCATCTGGGATGGGCGCCACAGCGAGATTTTGAAGCGACGCTCGGAGATACGATTGACTGGTACCTGTCGCATCCCGAGTGGTGGCAGGCGATCCGCAACGCTTCCGGCGAGTTTGCCGAGTATTACGAGCGACAGTATGGCTGGCGCCTCGCGGCGGCCGGTCGCGATGAAGGGTAAGTGGATGACAGGGGAGTATTCATCGGAGACACTGGACGCGGTAGAGTCCGTGCTTGTACGGGACGGTGCCGCGGCTCCGGCTATTTTCGATGTCACCGTTCGCAGCCTGCGAACGAACCGGGATCCACGCGGCACGTTGACCGAATTACTTCGTACTGACTGGTCCGATGTTTATGGTGATTCCATGCCGTTTGCCCAGGTTTACACGTCGACCACGGAACCTGGTGTGGCCCGCGACATCGACACATGGCACGTGCATCAGAACCAGACGGACCGGTTCTACTGCGTTTCCGGCCGCATCGTCGTAGCGATTGCCGACCCGCGAGAGGACTCCCTCTCGCGTGGAAAGCTGATGCTCGTAGAGCTCTCCGCCCAGGAGGATGCGCCGGCACCGCTGATGGTGACGATCCCTGCACGAACACTGCATGGCTTCGTGGTAACGAGTGAGGGAACGGCAACCCTGCTCAATTTCCCGACCCAGCTCTACGATCCCCAGGACGAAGGCCGCCTGCCGTTCGCTGAAGCGCAGATCACCTTCCCCGACGGATCGGCGTTTGATTATCGTGCCGTTTCCGCATGGTATTCGAGCAGGCGGTGAAGCCTTTTGCCCTGAGCGGTCGATGAATGCCCTAGCCCGCACCGAGGGCTCGGAGCTCGCGAGCCATGCGGACCGACGGCTCTGTATCCGGGCCGCCAGGTGTAGCAAGCAACGCATCTTGGTGGACGATCGTATCGTAGATGGCGGCGTCCTCCGGATGGGGACGTGCTGAGAGCCACGCCGAGAGGACCTGCTCGCCCGCGCTGGTGGTCCATCTTCGGCGGGCCACCCACGTGAGTGCCCCGGCGACCATGAACATTGCGATGCCAAAGGTGAAGAGGCCATAGCGTGACATGGCGACGATTGACGGTACCAGCGAGAAGAGCGCAAGGACTCCCACCGCTGCGCTACCAAGGATGATCCAGAGGGTCTCTACCTTGGCATCCCGGTTGAAGAGATTGCGTCTGGCGAGCTCGTCCTGGAGCCACTCTCGCGCTGGAGCGAGGACATCCTGAACGCAACGCACTGCGGCATTGGGGAGTCGACCATCCTGGCCCGCTTCGGCGGCAAGCAGGTTCAGGATCTGTTGCTCGAATGGATCGACGGTCGTGATTTCGGGGTTGATTGCAAGGGTCAAAGCCCCGGCATGTCCCATCGAAGCTCGGAGGATTCCTCGCTCGATCATATGTAACAGGGCTGCCGTCAGCACTGGTTCGTCGACCCGTCCCCGGGCAAGTGCTCCTGCCTCGAAAGGGGAAAGGGTGTTTCCATCTGCTGGTATTCGGGAGCTATCCCTGCGGTGGATCCAGAGAATGAGCCCGCCCAGCGCAATAACTCCAAGGCCGGTCATCCCCACCAGCACACTGTTGGTGAGGTCTCGTAGACGGCCTTGCTGCTCCGTTGGCTGAAGCCGGGCTGGAACCGCGAACAGGTTGTCGTATGAGAGATGGGCGATACCGGAATGGATGCCGGCAGCGATGGTGTTGTCCGCAAAGCGGGGCGGCATGATCGTCGTGATGACACGATGCAGGCGATCCTGGGTGAGACCGTTCAAGGGGAGGGCGTTGTCACCCGTCGCGAATGCCGCTGTCGTTAACTGGTGGTTGTCTTCAGGAATAACAACAAGCAGCAAGATGCCATCCTCTGCTCCTGGAGACGTTTCGACACCCTCTGTCGCCAGCCACTCCTCGGCCATCCGTTTTGTGATTTCCTGGGCGGAGGGTGCTGCACCGGCGATGGCTCCGGCCTCGGAGAGCAGACCTAAGGGTGTTGGCGCTTGGATGACACGGACGACGAGAGGTACTCCGAAGAGACGGGCTTCATTCACCACCCCGGCAATGCTGTCGCGCTGTTCCGGTGCGAAGATGGTTGGTGGGACTGTTTCGAGTTGTGGCGACCCCATCTCAACGACGGAAGCGAGTGGGTCCCGCTGGGCAGCGACGGAACCAGTCGCGACAGTCACGCTCGTCGCGATGAGCATTAGGAAGACGAGGTGGCGCAGGGAGAGATGGGTCACTGCCGTGCCTCCCTTGCTCGCGCCGCGTCAAATGCCCTCACGGGCGACGGTCTGTTCCGTGTTGTCGGTCGAAGCGGTCGAATCGAGGTACGAGCAGCGGTTGGCACGCGCCTCGCCTGCACCTCCCGGGAGCGAAGATAGTGGGACAGCGCCGACCAGGCGGTTCCCGTGCCGATGCCGATACATCCGGCCATGATGACCACGATCGGGAGATGGTACCGGTAGAAGTCCGTTTTCATTCCGAACACGAGCGCACCGGCCTCCGCACCCATCAGGAGCCCAACCATCGCCACCGGAGTCCAGAATCCGTGCTTCGCAACCCACCAAATGAGGATGACGATTCCGGCGACAGCCGGAATGAAGTCCAGCCCGGTAGCAGCGCGGTCAATCCCAAGGCCGTCATATACGAACTGGATGATGCTTCCGGTCACCGAGCGGTCGTTCGTCAGGTAGCGTCCGAAACGACCGAGAGCATCGAGCGGGCTTGCCACTGCCACCTCAGGCCATGCCTCGCTCTGCCCCTCCATCTCGGAGGCTCGAAAGGCATAGAGATTCCACGTCCGACGTATTGGAGCAGGCCAGAGATAGGGATAGCTCGCCACAAACGTAGCAAGGGCCACCACAGGTTGCGCAAGGAGTTTGAGGGCGTAGTCGACCCCTGATCGGTCCCGGTCAACGACGAGGCGCATCACACCAAACAGGGCCAGGGGAGCGCCGAGCAGGAGCGGCGAGAGCTTCACCGATCCGCCCAGGCCCAGCAGAATGCCGAGCAGGATCGCTCGCGTCCAGGTAGGCTTCCTGGCGAAACTCCATCCCGTGATGAAGATGAGCATGAGGAGCAACGCCAACGTCTGATCCGAGAGTGCCTGGGTCGAGAGCGTGATGTGAAGGGGGTGGAAGGCGACGAAGCTCGCGGCCATTCCGCCTCCGACACGGTTCGTGAGGATACGTCCCAAGACGAACGCCAGTCCCGCTACGATCGCGCCGATGACCGCATTGGTGCGGCGAGCGGCGTGGCGGTCCTCCTCCGCCGGCACGGCACCGGCTCGCTCGTTCCAGTCACTCCCATAGGCGAAATCCCAGACACCGGTTGCGTCGAGGTCTCGCCCCTGAATGGCCAGACCGATCCCCATCACGATACTTCCGAGTGGCGGTTGGCCGCGCGTGGTGACGTAATCCTGCCATGTCGGGCCAAATGGATCGGCCAGATCCCTCGCGTAGTAGGCCCGGTTCATCCATCGAGTTTCGTCCGGATGGGTCGGTGTTGTGGGAAGCGCTCCGAGGTTGAGGGCCAGCGACAACGCGAAGAAGAGCAGGGCCAAGAGGACATCGAGCAGGAGGCGATCTCGGGAGGTCAGGTATCGATCCCGCGGCTCGATGTTGCGGCCACGAAGGACCAATGGTCGCACGCTGGGCCTAAAGGACCGGGCGTGTGGATGGCGCAGCAGTTGCCGTGAGCGTTTGAGGTGCCCGTGCTGAATTACTGATGGGCGCGTTTGGTGCGGGGACTGCATCATTGCCGCACCCGTGTCGCCAACATCCTTCGGGTCTGCCGTCGCTTGCGTAGCCGCTGGCTTGTTGGGGGTACAAAGCGGCCCTGAATGTGCCGCGATTGCGGCCTCGGTGGATGCGACCAAAGCCAGGCGTGGATCGCCAGCGCAACCAGAATCATCAGGGCACT
>JAUJLY010000081.1 GCA_030447145.1 Thermomicrobiales bacterium | reverse complement strand
GTGTTTCACGGGCTTGTGGGCGTCAGTCGGTGGACGAAGATGAGGTGGTGGTGCGCACCGTCATCGACTTTCTGCGACTCGAGGGTGTAGGTGACCTGGACCGCCTGTACGATGCGATGGCGCCGGAGTCCCGCGGGGTCTTCGCGCGCCAGGCCTTCGTGAAGTGGTACTCCGATGAGGACCGAATGGTGCCTGCGGTTGAGCCGGAGATAGAGTCAATCACCTTCGACGACTGGGAATCGGATGCTACCGGCGACGAGTACGACGATGTCGCAATCGTGGAGTATTCCGTCGAGGTTGAGGCTGGTCGCGACGAAGACGTCCGCTCCGTGGAGATGATCCTCTGGAACGATGGGCAGGTCTGGCGCTGGTTCTTTGCCGGCATGGAGGTGGACGCCGAGGACGTTGCAGAGGAGGGCGAGTGGACGGTGGACTACGAGACTCCGTACCAGACCGAGATGTACCAGAACCTCGATATGTGCTGGGCGCAGATCTTCCACAATGCCGGTCTCGCGTACCATCCACCGGTGGACATGGTGGGTGTGCTGGTGGAGCCGACGCGCACTGGTTGCGGCATCGAGAACGACATCATGCAGATGGCCGTCTATTACTGCACCCTGGATGAGACAATCTATTACGATCCCGCCTTTCGCGATGCGATGGTCGAGAACATCGGTGACTATGCCTGGGAGCATGTGATCGCACATGAGTGGGGGCACCACGTCCAGAACCTACTGGGGCTCACCACCTCGATGGATCCCGAGCTTGAGGGCGGGCACTACACGATTGAGCATGAGCTTCAGGCCGACTGCCTGGCCGGGATGTTCGGGCAGGACGCTCGGGCCCGTGGGCTTATCAGAAGCAGGGACCTGAACGAGGCGATCGATATCACGGGCATTGCCGGAGATGCTGCCGGCACCTCCTGGGATGATCCCAGCGCGCATGGCAGCGCCGAGCAGCGGGAGGAGGCGTTCTGGATTGGCTACGATGACGGCTTCCGAGGATGCCACATCAGGCTGGATGTCGAAGGTGGCGGCCGGAACAACCAGTAGGGATCCGAAGTTTTTTTGTGGATGAGAGGCGGCCACTTCGGCCGCCTCTCATCCTTTGCCCGGTGCTCCGATACCAACAGGGGGCGTGCGAATCTTGCGGGATTCCGTACAATGCAGCAAACACGCATCTTCACCCAAGGAGCCCCTCATGACGATGGCACACACGCAGACCGAAAATCCCCTTGATGTTTTCACTGATGTCACCCTGCCACGTTGGGCGCTGGTCGAGCAACGGCTCGATGACACATCGGTGGGAGATTTCGGGGAGGCCATTGCCCGGGAGTTTGCGCGGCCCGAGATCCAGTCGACGATTGGGCCGGGCCAGAAGGTCGCGCTGACAGCAGGTAGCCGCGGAATCGACCGGATCGCGGAGGTGCTCCGCGCCGTCGTCGATCAGGTGAGAGGGCTCGGGGCGGAGCCCTTCATAATCACGGCGATGGGGAGCCATGGTGGCGCGACCGACGAGGGGCAGCGGGAGGTGATTGCCCATTACGGTGTCACCGAAGAGACCATGGGCGCGCCGATCCGCGCCAGCATGGAGACGGTGCACCTGGGCACTATCGAGGGGAACGTGCCCGTCTGGTTCGACCGGATCGCCTATGAGGAGGCGGACGTCGTCATCCCGATCGGGCGCGTGAAGCCGCATACTTCCTTTCGCGGTCCGACCGAGTCCGGCCTGATGAAGATGCTCGCGATCGGGCTGGGCAAGCAGCATGGCGCGAGCTGGTTCCACAGCCACGGGATCGGGACGTTTGGTGACCTGATCCCCCGGGTTGCGCAGCACACACTATCCCACGTGAACATCCCCTTCGGGATCGCCCTGGTCGAGAATGGGCTGAGCAAGATGGCCCTGATCGAGGCCGTGCCGCGGGACGGGATGTATGAGCGGGAATGCGAGTTGCTGGAGATCGCCCGTGGCATGCTGGCGGTCTTGCCGCCGGTCGCGAAGGTTGATGTGCTGATCGTGGACGAGATTGGCAAGGACATCAGCGGTGACGGGGCGGACCCCAATGTCGTCCACCGCGGCGTCGCAAACGAGATCGATTTTTCGGATGATCGACCCTCTATCCAGCGTGCGGTTGTGCGCGGGTTGACGGAGGACACCGAGGGCAATGCATCGGGCATCGGTATGTTCGACTTCGCCTTGCGGCGGGCGGTCGACGCGATGGACCCGATCCCCACCTACATGAATATGCTTACGGCCAAGGCGCCGCAGGGCGCGAAGATACCGATCACGGTTGAGAACGACCGCCAGGCACTCTTCCTCGCGATCGCTTCCGCATTGAGGGTGGAGGAGGGTACCGCGAAGATTCTCCGCATCCGTAGCACGAAGCACCTGACCCAGATGCTGCTCTCCGAGCCGCTGCTGGCGGAGCTGGAGGGGATGGACGGTGTCGTGAGAATCGGGGCGCCGATGGATATCGGATTCGACGCCGAGGGCATGTTCGCCGCGGAGTTGTAGGCTCACAGCCCCAGGAAGGTGAGGTCATACAGAATCCGGATGAATGACCCCGCAGGCGTCGATAAGGTATCACCCTGCGGTTGACCCGTTCGGGACGCTCCGGGGGCTCGCACTGCGGCGCCGGTCGGGTCAACATGGAGTTGACCCCTACACGTCCATGCATTGATCGACCGAATTCCGTATGATACCCACTGCTGCCGTCCGGGCATCGACTCCGCCGGGGGATTCTTCGCGTTCGCTCAGAATGACGATTGTGTGAGGGCGTTCAGCGGCCCGGCCCAAGGGCCTCATTGTGTTGCAGGTCAGCCGTGTACCTGACGGCTTCGCCGGAGATCCTTCTCGGTGGTCAGAATGACGGACGTGGTGGTGTGTGCCCCGCACACCGGATTCCCTGCTACCCCGCCATCGATTCGGCGCGCCGGACGCAATCCAGCAGGCGCTGGCGGACCTCGGTAGGGAGATCCCACCAATCGTCCGGGCTGTCGAGGTCGCACTCAAGACCCGGAGCCTTCGCGGTTGCCATCTCGATGACGAGCCGGTCTGCTTCTGTGTGGTGCCGGTGGTAGCTTTGATGACCGAACGCAAAGGCGAACTGTTGGGGGTGGGCGGAATCAAGCCGGAGGAACAAGGCATTAGTTCCACTTCCATGGCGATCCGGCGCGATCACGGCAGGAGCATCGGGCCGGACCATGCTCTCCACATCGGCGGGGGCCAGTATCGGGAGGTCTGCCGGCAGGACCAGCATCGCGTCATACCCGTTGGCCACGGCCCAGTCACGGCCGAGATCGAGCGCGGCATTGAGCCCGGTGTGCTCGACCGGCTGAAACAGGACAGCGTGCCGGGGATCCGGACGGATCTGGCGCAATGTCTCATCCGACTCGCGGGTGACGACCAACGTCTGGTCGATGACCGGGGAGGTGTCCAGCACGTCCAGCACATGGGTGAGCATCGTCCAGGCGAGCGAGGCGCGCTCATGTTCCGCGAATACCGGGGACAATCGGGTCTTTGCCCCATGCGCCCCGCGAATCGGAACGACAGCGACCGTTCGCATCAGGCGCGCGTCCATTCCACGTCAAGAATCTCCTGTGCAAGCCGCCCCCGATCGGACCTGTCGCCCATGATGGTCTGGCTCACGTGCACCTGCAACCCACGCTCGGCCAGTGGTGCCTCGAGCGCTGCATCCGCATTATCGATGACGATGCCGTCGATGATGCCCCTGTAGATCTCAGCGACGCCGAGCGGCGACACCTCGACGCCCTGGGAGGCCAGCATCCTGTCCGCAGGGCCCTTGAGTGCCCGGCCACCGATGATCGGGCTGACGGCGACGATGGGTGCTGCCGCAGCGATCAGCGCCTCGCGGATTCCCGGCACCGCCAGGATGGGCTCGATGCTGACAACCGGGTTCGAGGGGCAGAAGATGATGAGATTGGCGGATGCGATGGCTTCCAGAACCTCACTCGTCGGGGTTGCCGCCTCGATGCTCTTGAACCGGACATCAAGCACATCGTCGTTGTGGCGGCGGGCCACGAAATAGTCCTGGAACCCCAGCCATCTGTCGGCGGTGAGGATCTCCGTCGCCACCGGGTCGTCCGACATGGGGAGCAGGGCTGCCTCAATGCCAAGTGCTGCCGCCAGGCGGGCCGTCGTGGTGGTGTGCGTCGCGCCCTCCTGAAGATAGTGGCTGCGGAGGATGTGCGTGGCGAAATCCTGATCCCCGAGCGCGAACCACGGATCCTCGCCGTATCGCGCGATGGCGTCGAGGGTTGCCCGGGTATCGCCGGCAATGCCCCAGCCCGTCGCGGGGTTCGCGAGACCGGCGAGCGTGTACATGACGGTGTCGACATCGGGGCTGATGTAGAGGCCGTAAAGGCGAAAATCGTCGGCCGTGTTGATGATCGCGCTGAGCTGGTTGTTGGGATGGACGGCAGCGAGGCCCTGCACCAGCTTTGCACCGCCCACGCCGCCCGCGAGGGCGACCACATTGCCATATTCGGGCACGAAAACCTCATCTCGTTACGTAGTGACGAAGGGCCGGCATGGTGACCGGCATGATGCTGACGATGATACGTGACGAGGGTGTTTGCCTGTCACGTTGAACGGGGATCGCACGGAGGTCGGCGTTGCCGGACGAACAAGCGCCCTGACAGGTGTGTGGCTCCGTCCGGGAGGCCGCAAGGGACGACTTGCCGCAGCAATGTCGTCCCTTGCGGCCTCCCGGACGGCGGACCTACGATATCAATCTCATTGCGAATCGCTGTAGGGCCGGTGCAGCGTGTTCTCTTTCGGGTGCCCGGCCTGGCTGGTACGATGCGCGTCTAACGGAATGGCGATGGGTGTGGCGACATACCAGTCAGGATCAGATGGAGGCGATTGGTGTTTCAGGATCTGCATATCATCGATGTTCACGCGCATTTCCCGATCAGGGGCGATGCCAGCCAGGGCGGGAACCGAAACCGGGAGACGGGACGCATCGATAATCCGGCGGCTGTCGAGCGGCAGGAGCTTCGCAAGCAGCAGCTGGAGCATACGCGTCACCAGTGGCGGATGGCGTTCGATTTTCCCGAGCCGGAGACGGAGCCACGCAGCAGCGAGGAGCAGGCCGAGCGCTGGTTTGGCGAGCTGGAGAAGTACGGCATCGAGCGCATCGGTTTCGTGACAGGGCGCGATAACGATGAGCTGGCGCGGGTGGTGAAGATGTATCCCGACCGCTTCATTGGCTTCGCCCATCACGACATCACGAGGCCGGATGCCGCCGAGGAGCTGGAGCGGGCGGTCACCGAGCTGGGCCTGACGGCGTTGAAGCTGCTCGCGCCCACGATCCCGATCCTGATCAACGACACGTCGCTCTATCCGGTCTGGGAGATCTGCGAGCGGCTCGGGATCCCCGTGCTCTGCCACTTCGGGATGCTGGGCGCGGCAGGCGGCGTCTCGTATCACCCGAATATGTCGCCGGCGGTGCTGGAGCCGGTTGCGCGGGATTTCCCGACAGTCGATTTCATCATCCCGCACTTTGGCATCCAGCATGTGACCGACCTGCTCTTCCTCTGCTGGTCGTGCCCGAACGTGAATGTCGATTCCTCCGGGTCCAACCAGTGGGTGCGGTGGATGCCCTACAAGCTGACGCTGGACGACCTCTTCCAGCGCTTCTACGAGACGGTCGGGCCGGAGCGGATCCTCTTCGGCAGCGATTCCAGCTGGTTCCCGCGTGGGTTCGCCCTGAGGTACCTGCAGGACCAGCTGCGCATCTGCCGGTTCATGAACATGCCGCACGAGCACCTGCAGCTGATCTTCGGCGGCAACGCGGCGCGGATCCTGAACGTGCCGCTGGGCGATATCGACGCGAAGAAGGCGGCTGAGGGGCAGGCCGGATAGCCCCTTAGGTGGCCAAACGAAACAATTTGGCCGGTGGCAGCCTAAGGGGAATTGGGGGCTGATCTCCCTGATATGACGCGGATTTCTTTAGGCTGCCAAATTATCCGGATCGTGGGCGAAATCTGGCAGCCTGGGCGGAATGCGCTGCGCTTGATTGGACGTGCTTCGCACAGGGATTCTTCCCTCCGGTCAGAATGACAGGGTTGGCGTGAGAGCAAAGCGCCCAAGATGATCCCGATCACGATCATCCAGGCACATGTGCGAATGATCGTGATCGGGATGCGAGGCGACGGGTCCCTACCTATATACGGATTCAGAAAGCCAAAGTGCGCCATGACCATCCTGCTCGACGGCACTTCTATCTGTTTCTGCCAGGAAACCGGCACCTGCCAAGTTCGTCTCTGAGAACCCCCGGCAAAGTCGCTGCTCAAAGGGCAGATCCTAAACCATGTCATTGGCCTCCAGCTATTGACCCATGTTCACCAGCTTGATCAAGGGAATCGAGACTATGGATTGCTGTTACCAAAGCCGGGATCGTAGGACAGAACATATGTACTCGGATCATCCTCTGCATTGCATAGCTCAATCAGCCGCAAACTACGTTGATTGATGCTCTTGAGCGATGCAGGTCCGGTATTCGCGCCCGGCTTGGTATGGACATGCAGCAGGTGGATTTCACGCGGTATTTCGAAGAGCAACTCCAACACTTCCTGGATTTGCTCAGGGTTCCAACGTGAGCTCATGAGAGGCCACAATTGCACCAAGCGCGAATGATACGCAGTCAAGGACTCTGCCACGGCTACATTGTCGCCTTGGAATGTTTCGTATCCAATGAATCTGGATTGGGGCAAAATTTTGTTGCGCATATACGTTTTCCAGTCAGGATCTCTTGCAAGCTTCATGTGCGCCATCTCGGGCGCTACACGCATCTCGAAGCCGGTGATCATGTATCGATCCATCCAGCCGGGGTCGAATCTAGGAGTGATTGAACTCGAGTACTCCGTGGCTGCACGTCGAAGGAAACGCTGAGCAACTTCGTCAACACCTGACCAGTGCTTTTCTTCACGCTTCTTCACTGCCGCATCAACGAAGTACACGGTCAAAAACACACCAATGGCCATGAATGCCAGGTTCAAACCGACGTCTTCAGCGAGGCCCGAGCAAAGAAAAGCGAGCAGGACCCCGATTGCGGCCAGGAAAGCCATCGACGAGTTGATGAACCATCCCAGGTCGTGTTCTCGCCAGTAGAGCTTGATACCAGAGGCCAGCTTCCTTGCCCTTACGCTAAATGTCATACACCTTCATTACCTCGTCGGCGAAGCGGTTGATGACCTTGATCGATCTGGCCACTCTGCGGGATCGGGAAGGGTCGGCTCTCGGTGCGATAGAGGCTGGCCCAGGCTTCCTCGTCGGTCTCAGCACGGAGGGCTCGCTTCAGCCGTGTGTGGGCCTGTCCTCCCGGTGAAGTCGGCATGGAGGATCATCGATTCGAAATCTCGGTGCTGAGTAGGTTTCTCAGCCGAGACCTCGCCGTCCTGGTCGTTATCAGCGATGGAGAGGACGCGGTGGGGCGAGAGGCTCTCGACCGTGAACGGGCCGCTGACCCGACCCGCACGTGGCTCCTGTGTTGATACGGCCGGTCATAGAGTGCTTCGGTGTTGGCGTGGATTGCCGTGACCCAGTGCGGCCCTTCCTTAATCCTCAACAAACCTTAGTTCAGCAATGGCATTTCTGCGTCATACCCAGGCGCCTTCGCCAGATGATCTGGAAGAATCAGTGATTCTAAGGCCATTAGGGTACCGATACTCCAGCTTCCCGCGATCGAATTCGGCGTGAGTAGCGTGAATGATTCGATCGTGGTTGGGACAGACAACAACGATATTGCCACTAATATCCTGTCCACCACTGCTGAGATACTGGATATGATGTGACTCGGAGAACGACTCACCATATTGAGGTTCAAAATCATTACCGCATACCTGGCACCGGTCTGAGTAGTAGGATTTCAGACTTTCTGCCAACCACTGATTCCTGTCAAACCCTTCGCGGACATACCTGCTCTTGGAAGGTGGAGATAGCAACGCGATCCGGTCGTGATTGAGCACTCCTTCCAGCGTAGGCTCCCTCCCGAACGTTTGGGCAATCTCCGAAGGATTCACGATTTGCGAATACCGATCGGGCTGTTGTGCCAATGACCACAGAAGATATGGCTGGATCTTTGTCTGATCGACCGGATCGATATACCGAGCGTTGTTTTGGCCAGAATACGTCGTGGATAAGTCGAGTCTGTCGAGGCTAAACGGAATCGCTGGGACAGTGGCTGAGCCGTACACAATCCAATTCCATACGCGCCCCTCGTTTGGCCAATGTCTCCGACTAATACTCTCGTCATAGTCGCGTTCTATCCACTCGAAAATTAGCGCAAAGTTGATTCTCTGGTCGACTTTCCCCAGTCTCCGCGCGTCAGTTATCGTGAGCTGCAGGAGCAGGGGCTCACCCGGCTGCAACGCTGGATTCCGCGGATTATCACTGAGTGCAAACATCGACTCGCGGATGCATTCGTCGATTTGCGCTTCTCGCACGTTGAGGCGGCGCATCGCAGACCCTCTTGCGTCTTGTGGAATCTTAGATCGTCTATGTTACCCCAAAGCTGTGAGTACTGGATTGGCTTCGAGCGTATATGCTGCTTCAATTGCGAACTGGCTAGTCACGTTGGCGGCATGGCCTTCCTTCACGTCTCGCTTACGCGTGCTGACCTGCCAGTCGGAGCCGAACTTGATGCCGTAGGGAGGGGCGATGTAGATCGGTACACCGAGGTCCTCGTGGTCCTGCGCGTCCTTGCCCTTCCAGACGAGCTGGGGATCAAGTGAAGGATCGCGTGGGAAGGGCATGACGTCCGGGGCACTTTCGTCCGCCGCGACGAATTCGCGCAGCTCCTGTGTAGGGATGTTGGTGCGCGTGTCGTTGTGCTGGAAGGCGTCCACCATGGTTATTCCGTTGCTCTTCGCAGCGCGTTTGGTTGCCACGTTTTGCTCTGTGTTGTCGTGATCCTGATAGATGTTTACGTTGTTCCAGATATGCCGCTGCGCGTCATCGGCTTCGCCGGGGGATTCTTCGCGTTCGCTCAGAATGACGGTTGTGCGATAGCTGCCGCTGCCCTAGCTTGGTCACCCAAAAGCCTGCATCAATAGAGAGGAGATGCTTACGCTGTCCTTAATTTTACGGAGATTCCTGGGAAGGGTGCTTGTGGGGCTCGCCAATGATGGGGAAGGCGGGGAGTGGGAGTGGTCGCTGATGGCCGAAGGGAATGAGTGGACATCCCCCCCAGTTTTTAACAAGGCGGGATTTCCACAAGATGGTCTAGAAGATTATGATCAAAAAAAATATTATAATTAAAAGTTCTCCCATAACCAAAAAAAAAAAAAAAAACAAACAACAACAAAGCTTGTCGATTAGAAATAACTACAATAAAAGAAAACTTAATGTATTACCCACAAAAAAAACGAAAAAAA